>JAIXNA010000123.1 GCA_020328135.1 Candidatus Endomicrobiellum dinenymphae | reverse complement strand
GCCTTGTTTTTGGGCGTCGTAAAAATTGCCCTCAAAACAATTTCTCTCGAGCCGCGCATATTTCTTCTTCGTCGCGCGCCTCTCCCGGTATTGTGTAAGTATCTTTGTACTCGTCGCTGAAATAATAGTCGTATGTTTTGCAAACCGCTCACAAAATTTCTGTTTGAGTTTGATTTAAGATGTTCTATTTTGAAATGTGATTTATGCATGAGACCAACAACAGCAACGTAATATATATTTAATTCCCATATACTGCGTATTTTTTATAAATTCTGCCATTCATCATTTCTGCTGTGCGCTGCGTCATTATATTATCATCAAGAACCCACGAAAGTTCACAATGTTTATACCCTAATCTAAGAGCGTTTTTTAAACCCTTTTCGTACATAACAGCTTCTATGCCCTTATGCCTGTATTCTTTTACAACACCCATAACCATAAGTCTTAAACTGTCAATTTTTTTTCTGTGATACAGAAACTTAAAAATCCCTATAGGAAGCAATCTACCATTTAATCTCTTTAGCACCTGATTATAATCAGGCAAAGAAATAAGCATCCCAACGGGAGCGCCTGCAACTGTAGCTATTATCACCATCTCAATATCTATAAGCATTTTTAACTTTGAAGCGATTGCTGCAAATTCTTCGCCGCTCCACGGAACAAAACCCCAATTTTTCTCCCAAGCACGATTGTATATCGATATTGCGACTTCTAAATCTTCTTTATATGAAGATTTACGCATATTTCTAATTTTCAACATAGGAAGTTTCTTTTTCACCACAGCAACAACTCTTTCAAGCCTACCGACTCTTGAATCATCCGTAACATCCATATCGTAAGCGTAAAGTTCTTTTATTTTTTTAAGACCGGATTGTTCTGCAAGATGCAAATAATACTCAGGAGTATATGGCATCATAAGACTTGGGGCAAGATTAAAACCCTCTAACAAGAATCCACACTCATCGTTTGTAGAAGGATTCATAGGACCAATCATTTTATGTATATCTTGCCCCTCAAGCCATTTTTGCGCCGCTAAAAAAAGCCCTTTTGCAACTGTAGCATCATTTATACATTCAAAAAAACCAAAAAACCCGCATTTATCATCCTGAAAGAATACATAATTATAATCTATTATTGCCGCAATTCTACCAACARTATTGTTATCGTTATCATAAGCCAAAAAAAGCTGTCTTTTTGCATGTAACCAGAAAGGATTTTTATCTTTAGAAAGGATTTCCACTGCATCGGTAATTAAAGGCGGAACCCAAGGACTAGATTTTGAATAAATTCTCCAGGGTAACCGTATGAACTGTCTCAATTGTTTTTGAGTGTCTGCTTTAACTATGATCATTTTACGAATTCTCAAATACTAGGATATTATACCCAACTTTTTTCCTATCTTTTTAAACTTTTCAAGTATAAAATTTAAATCAGAATCAGAATGCGTAGCCATATAACTTGTCCTTATTATAGCCTGTCCTTCAGGAACTGCCGGAGTTACAACAGGAGAAGCAAACACGCCTTCATCAAATAGCATTTTCCACATTTTAAACGCAATCAAATCTTCACCAACAGTCAAAGGAATAATAGGAGACTGCGAATTATTTGTATCGTATCCCATAGATTTAAAAGCGTCTTTCATTTTGTTTGAAATATCCATCAGTCTTATTCTTCTTTCAGGTTCGGCAACAATTAAGTCCAAAGCGGCATCAATTGCCCCAACGCACGCAGGCGGAAGACTCGCCGTAAAAATCATAGTTCTCGCATTATGCTTAATATAATCTATAACTTCCGTTTTACTTGCAATAAAACCACCTATCGAAGCCAAAGACTTAGAAGCTGTCGCCATCATTACATCAACATCCTCTTCCATATTAAAATGTTCACCTGTACCCTTGCCATTTTTACCTATAACGCCCAAAGAATGAGCCTCGTCAACAAAAACTCTTGCTCCATATTTTTTTGCAAGTTTTGAAATTTCAGGAAAATTTGCAATATCGCCTTCCATGCTAAAAAGTCCGTCAACAACAATCAATATGCCCTTGCCTTGATGTCTTACAAGCTGTCTTTCAAGATCTGCCATATCGTTGTGCCTAAATCTTGCCATATCGCCAAAAGATAACCGACAACCATCAATAATTGAAGCATGATCTAATTTATCAGTAACAAAAACTTCGCCCTTTCCAACCAGACAAGAAAGCGCGCCCAAATTTGAATGATGACCCGTAGTAAAAAGAATAGCGTCTTCTTTGTCTACAAATTTCGCAAACTTTTTTTCAACTTTTTCGTGTAAGTCATTAGTACCGTTAAGAAATCTCGAGCCTGTGCAAGACGTACCATACTGCCTTGCCGCAAGAACAGAAGCTTCAATAACTTTAGGGTGATTTGCAAGCCCTAGATAGTTATTGGAACAAACTACCACTTTTTTCTTACCGTCGATTACAATTTCCGGTCCTTGTTCAGATTCAACTCTGTGAAAATATGGATAGAAACCTGTTTTTTTTAGATCATTTACTACATGAAAATCAAAACATTTATCGAAGACGTCTGTGCCCATTTATATTCTCTCCTTTCACTGGATACAAACTAGAAAAATTTATTCTCTAAATACCAATTGTACGTTATTTTAGAAGCAACTTCAAGACTCGTAAATTTTAGATTTAAGTCGTTTTCGGCAGATTTGGTATCCGCAGTCCAATATTTTTGAAGCATTTCTGTAATTTTTTGACTATTCAAAACGGCAGGTTTTTTTGCTATACGGGAAATTGTTTCCGCCATCAACCCTGCAACTTTAAAAACAAAGTCGGGAATAGGCAAAGGAATTGTCTTAATGCCAACGGAAGACGCTATAATACTTCCTATATCCGACCACGTATATACATTAGAATTCGCAAGATAATAAGTATTATTGTCGCTTTTTTTGTTTTCCAGACATGTCAAGACTATCTTTGCCACATCTTTTACATAAACGAGATGTAAAAATCGTTTTGTTAACGTCAAAGGTCTTAAATGTTTGTGAACCAAATTAAAAAATATAAAAATATCTTTGTCTCTGGGACCATAAATCGCTGCGGGTCTTAAGATTGTGTATGGCACTTTTCCCGAGAGCGTTTTTTTAATTTCTGCTTCTGCTGTAATTTTACTTAAACCATAATCAGAAACGGGATTTGCTTTATCTGATATTTTTTTTGTACCGTCCACACCTGCAGGACCCATAGCCGCCTGAGATGAAATGAACACAAACTTTTTTAAATAAGGACTATTTTTTATGATCGCTTCGCACAAATGTTTAGAATTATCGACATTGGCTCTAAAATATTCGTCTTTGGTCATTGCGCGCACAACCCCTGCGCAATGTACAATGACATTAACATCTTGAACAGCTGTTTCTAAAAAATTTTTATCATTTAAATCGCCGTACCTGTACTCAAGCGGCAAAATTTTTATCCATTTTAAATTTGACGTTTCTCTTACGGCGCATATAACGTGATGATTTTCTTCGAGCAATGCTTCAACTACATGACTCCCTACAAAACCGTTTGCGCCGTAAGAGAAACGTCAAATTTAAAATGGATAAAAATTTTGCCGCTT
>JAIXNA010000122.1 GCA_020328135.1 Candidatus Endomicrobiellum dinenymphae | reverse complement strand
AAACTTTTAATTGAAATGATACGCAAGAGACTTGCAGAGCTTAAAAAAGAAGAGAAGTATAAGGGAAAGTTTTCTACTATTACACACTTCTTTGGATATGAAGGGCGTTGTCTTCGTGTAGTAATAATAGCGGCGCAGATGGGAAGTCTTTGGGATCTAATACAACAAGACTCAATTACCCAACGACAATGAATCGTTGTATAGATAATCGCTGCAATGCCAGTTCACAAACCAACCCTAAAATCAACTCTAAACCTTTAAGAGTTTAATAGACCTGTTATGGTTTATCGCCTCTTTGAATGTTCGTACTCAAGCGTTCTTGTAATCATTTCCGTAATATTTGCAGGACCAAAGTACTGTATAGGTCCAGGGAAAATATAGTTTTCATTAATAGCCCATTCATCTCTCTTTTTAAGAAATTCTTTAAACGGTTTGCCATTTAAATCAATTAAAGCTTTTTGTATTACAGGCTTTTCTTTTCCGTATCTTTTTTCTATATTCATCATCATAGTAAGAGGAATACCTCCACATTCCCACAGTTTCGGAGGTTTGACAAGATTTCTTACATACGACATATACCCAGTAAAACCATTAAGAATAAGAATGGCCGCATTATAACCTAAAGCATAAGTATAATTTGCATCGAAATTCGACGGAATTCCACAACGCCCTTCATATCCAAAGAAGTGTGTAATAGTAGAAAACTTTCCCTTATACTTCTCTTCTTTTTTAAGCTCTGCAAGTCTCTTGCGTATCATTTCAATTAAAAGTTTTTCTGTTTCAATCAACGATACTGCAACATTACCATGAGGATCTCTGTCTAATATAAGTTGTGAAGCAATTCCGGATGGCAAACCCGCCATTAAATCTGAAAGCTTTTTTGGGAGCTTTCCGCAAACAAAATCTCTTTTATCTTCAGTTGAAGACAGCTGTATAACAGTATCAGCATTTTCTGCCAAAACATCATTGATAGCTGAAATAAGTTCTTTCATTTCAGGTATAAATTCTATAACACCTTCAGGTATCAAAATAATACCGAAATTCTTGCCAATCTTAGAACGTTTTACTACAACCTCGACAATGTTTTCAATAACTTTTGTCAAAGTCATTTTTTTTGCTAAAATTTCCTCGCCAATTAAAACAATATTCGGCTGAGTTTTAAAACCGACTTCTAACGCAATGTGAGAAGCGCTCCTACCCATGAGACGAACAAAATGCCAATACTTTCTCGACGAATTTGCATCGCTACAAATATTTCCTACAAGCTCAGAATAAATTTTTGTTGCCGTATCAAAACCGAATGAAATCTCCACGTATTGGTTTTTCAAATCGCCGTCAATAGTTTTTGGAATGCCAATAACACACTTGTCTATATTTTCTTGTTTTAAATATTCCGCTATCATTGCGGCATTTGTATTGGAATCATCACCGCCTACAACCACCAAAGCATCCACATGACATATTGCAAGATTATCTTTTGTTGAACAAAACTGTTCATGTGTTTCAATCTTTGTTCTGCCGGACTGTATATAGTCAAATCCTCCGGTATTTCTGTATTCGTTAAGAACTTTTTCATTAATTTCTTTATACTTATTTTCTAAAATTCCAGAAGGACCTCCAAGGTATCCAATCAATGTGTTTTTCTTATTTGCTTTTTTTAATCCGTCAAAAAGCCCGGCAATAACATTATGACCTCCCGGCGCTTGACCGCCAGAAAGAACAACTGCAACTTTTATGGGCTTCTTTTTCTTTACTGAAAGATTTGATCCCTTCTTAAACGTAATTATGGGCAGACCGTAAGTGCTTTTAAAAAACTTCTTTACATTACTTTGATCTGCTACAGATTGAGTTGGTTTTCCTTTAACGGGATTGACACAAGCCGCTGCGCCTTTTAATACTTCAGGTAGTATGGGTTTAAATTTTGCTCTCTCAACTTGAACTTCTGAAATGTTAGATAATTTCTGGACCATGTTTTTATCCTTTGCTCATTTTTTGTATAACTCTTGCAACAATATCTTCAGGATAGACTTGCGAAATGCTATCTTTCTTTATTACGATATGATTTTCCAATGGCATAGGGCCTACCTGACCCGGATCTGTATAACCAAACACAGCTATACACTTTGTTCCCAAAGCCGCGGCCAAATGCATAGCGCCTGAATCTATCCCAATAAATAAGTTAGATTTTTTCAAAAAAGCTGCGCTGTCTAAAATACCATTTTCTGCTGTAAATAACGCAGGTTTTATTCTACATTTTTCGGCAATCTTAGTCAAAGTTTCTTTTTCCCATTCTGCTCCTGAAAGAACGCAATCAAATCCTTTTTCAAATAAAATATTTATTACTTCAATCCATTTACTTTCATCTAAACATTTATCGCGTCTTTTTTTACTTGCCCCTACTGAAACTGCTATTGTTTTTGCTACATTAAGATGGTTACTCTTAAACCAGTTTTGAACATTGCTCAAATTTTCTTTCGGAATATTTAAAATATTTGCATAATCAGATTCTATCGTTTTAAGTCCCGCTTTTAATCCAAGCGCTCTATTATTGGACAATGACGGTACGCCCAATCTTTGCGCTTTTTCTGTAAGTAAAAAACTTAAAGACGCCGTGTTAAAACCAACCCTTTCTTTAACGCCTGATAAAAAAGCTGTAATCAACGAATTTGGCGATTCTGAAAAAAGAACCGCTTTATCGAAATTTTCTTTTTTTATAATTTTTACTGATAAATCATTTTTAGGTATAATGCCATCAACAAGTCCTGCAGAGACTAAAAGAGGGCTTAAATTAGAATTAACAACAGAATATATTTTGGAATTTGGTTCCTGTTTTGCAGCTTTAAGCGCAGGGAGAGAAAACAGCAAATCCCCAAGCTGATTCATATGAAAAAAAACTATTTTATCCATTTCTGTAACTCTGCAAAAACGTTTTCAGATTTAATATCGTTTATTCTATCACGATTTTTTTCGTTCACAAAAAGCGAAAACCGACCTATATAAGGCGATGTTTCTTTAATATCTGAAGCGCCAAAAATAAAAATAGACGGTGTTTGTAAAATTGACGACAAGTGCATAGACCCAGTATCTGCGCCTACGGCAACTTTACTCTTCAACAAAATTCCGGCAAGATCTTCTATATTTGTTTTACCGCACAAATCTACAATTCTATCAGAGTGTATTTTACCAAAATCGCCCTTTAACCCTAAAACAACAATTTGTATATTAATATATTTATTTTTTACTAAATCTATTAATTTGCAATAATTATCAACGCTACTCTTCGTAATTTGGAACCTGTTCGTTTTTTGACGGGACAGTTGTTTAATCCTGAAGTAAATATAAAAATAGGTTCAAATGCTGAAAGTATTTTAAAAGACAATAAAGTTTTCGAAGATTTTCTTACGCTTCTTCCTTTCGCTAGAGGCGTTGGGAAGGATTGGGGCGTTGATAATTATTGCAAATTAATAGATTTAGTAAAAAATAAATATATTAATATACAAATTGTTGTTTTAGGGTTAAAGGGCGATTTTGGTAAAATACACTCTGATAGAATTGTAGATTTGTGCGGTAAAACAAATATATAATATCTTGGCGGTGTTTGTAATATAGACGA
>JAIXNA010000121.1 GCA_020328135.1 Candidatus Endomicrobiellum dinenymphae | reverse complement strand
TCCTGCGCTCCAATACTCTTTTTCCATACAGAAATTATGCCTTCTTCTTGCGAAGGATACAGCCTCTTCACAACAAACGAGACGCGCAATTTGTTCCCAGTCTTAAAAGACTGGGGATGAATTGCGCAGGTTATAAAAATACTAGGAGATAGGAGAGATGTATGAAGGCCAGCTATTTTTTGGTATAATGCCAACGTGAATAGAGATATTGATTCAACATTAGAGAAAACGGTTCAATCTCATAATCTCGAAAAAGAGATTTTACATCTTCTTAAAACAAAAGACGAAAAAAAACTATTTAACACTGCAAATGAAACGCGTAAAAAATACGTTGGCGATGAGGTGCACCTGCGAGCGCTCGTAGAGTTTTCAAATTACTGTAAACAAAATTGCCTTTACTGCGGATTAAGAAGAGATAATTCCAGAGTAAAAAGGTATCGTATAGACCCTCAAGATATTATAGAACTGGCAAAAAAAGCAAAAAGTTACGGTTATAAAACTATTGTTTTACAATCGGGTGAAGATTCTTATTATACAGTAGAAAAAATGGCAAGAATTATATCCCATATAAAAGATTTAGACATTGCGTTGACATTGAGTATTGGCGAAAAAACTTTTGAAGAATATAAAGCATACCGCGACGCTGGCGCAGACAGATATTTATTAAGAATTGAAACGACAGACGAAAATCTTTATGCCAAGCTCAATCCCGGAATGAGTTTGAAAAATAGAATGCGGTGCATTGAAAATATAAAGAAACTTGGCTATGAAGTCGGTTCCGGAATAATAGCGGGTCTCCCCGGACAAACGCTGGAAAGTATCGCAAAGGATATTATTTATCTTAAATCAATTCCCGTTGACATGGCTGGAATCGGACCGTTTATTTATCACTCGAATACTCCGATTGAAAATATTGAAGGTGATTTTTTTAATCTATCGCTCAAAATTATGGCTGTTTTGCGTTTGATTTTGCCTGACATTAATATACCTGCAACAACCGCGATGGAAACGTTAAATCCCAATGGACGTTTGATTGCTTTACAGAGCGGCGCAAATGTAGTGATGCCAAATGCTACTGAAACAATTTATAGAAGACATTATGAAATATATCCCGGGAAAATTTGTTTGGGCGATTCGCCTGCCCATTGCAGAGGTTGTATTGAAAATAAGATTAAATCTATAAACAGATACGTATCTAGTGGAAAGGGATTTCATATAAGACAAGGGGTTGTTTAACAAATGAAAATGCTGGTTGGACTAAGCGGCGGAGTAGATTCCGCAGTTGCAGCTTATTTGTTAAAAAAACAAGGACATGAAGTTACAGGCGCTATGATGTCTATATGGGATGGTTCTGCGCCTACGCCTAAAACTAAGGACGCAAATGCGTGTCTTGGACCTGAAGACAAAGATATCGAAGTAACTCATAAAGTAGCAGAGTTCCTCAAAATACCGCTACACATATTAGACTGCCGCGAAGAATACAAAAAAATTGTTATTGAAAACTTTAGAAATGAATATAAAGAAGGTCGTACGCCAAACCCTTGCGTATGGTGTAACGCTTATATTAAATTCGGCGTTTTGCCTGCCACGGCAAAAAAAATAGGACTTGTTTTTGACAAATTTGCTACAGGACATTATGCTAATATAAGTTTTAATGATTCTTTAAACATGTACCAGTTGCGCAAAGCTACCGATCAGAATAAAGATCAGACTTATTTTTTATACAGACTTACGCAGAAAATTCTTTCCGAGACTATTTTTCCTCTTGGAAAATACACAAAAAATCAAATAAGAGATATCGCAAAAAAAATAGAACTTCCTGTTGCAGAAAAGTCTGATAGCCAAGATTTTTACTGTGGAGATTACAATAACATATTACAATTTTCCGCCAATCAAGGCGACATTATAGACAAGACCGGAAAAGTTCTTGGTAAACATGACGGAATTTGGAACTATACAATCGGGAAACGTAAAGGACTGGGGCTTTCAGGAGGCGCAAAATATCCTTTATATGTCATAAATATTTTAGCTAAACAAAATATTATTGTAGTAGGCGCAAAAGAAGATTTGTATTATTCATCTCTTATGGCTCAAAAAGTATTGTGGGAATCTATTCCAGCGCCGAAAGAGTCTATTGAAGCAACTGCAAAAATACGTCAACAACATAAATCGGCAAAAGCGCTCATTATTCCCCAAGGAATCGCTTCGGCTAAAGTAGAATTTGAAGAACCTCAAATGTCAGTTACTGCAGGGCAAAGCGTGGTATTCTATAAAGACGATGTAGTTTTAGGCGGCGGAGTTATAGACAGCGCATCCATAGTCAACTAGCTTTATGATTTTAGATTCCCCTCCGGGAAATTCTATATTCCATTGAAAAAGACCGCTATGTAACTTATATTTTGATTTAAGATTGCCAAAATACTTTCTATTTCATTTGTTGATGAAGCAATATTTTTATCTTTAGTGAAGTGAAACATATTTTATACACTGTAGTCAAATCGCTTCAAGTTGCGTCATAGTTAAAGATATTCAAATCTAAATACCCAGGTCAGGCTTCTGCCTGCCACGGTATCTCCCCTTTTTTTGTAAAAAAGAGGAATTGCTACAATACAGCGCAACTTAAAGCGATTTGACTATATATCAAACAACACTCCGCCCCAGATAAAAATTTCGGAGGTATCATATAAAATTAAAACATTAAACAATAAACGCCGTTGTCAATTAATTGCAGTCGTACCAATCTCTTTAGTGCGAACCCTCATAACGCTACGCAAATCATAGCTAAATATTTTTCCATCGCCGGGTTTCCCGGTATAAGCAGCTTCTTGAATTGCCTTTATTGTTTTCTCTTCCCACTCTTCGGAAGATACTATAATTTCAAACTTAATTTTTGGAAGCATTGTTATACTAACTTCCGTTCCGCGAACAAGTTCTTTGTAACCTTTCTGTTTCCCACACCCCACAACCTGCGAAACAGTAACGCCGTTAACTTCAATTTTAGTAAGAGCTTCTTTTATATCTTCAAATTTCTCTTCGCGAACAATAGCTTCTATTTTTATCATAGATATGTCCCTCCGTATATTGGTTAACATCTTGGCATTTATTTTGTCAGTTTTGGCTTTTTTGTCCATAACTTGATATGAACTGTTTTACTTTACGACCTTGCGCTCTGTGAACTTTATAACTAACCATGAGCTGTAAATCCTTTGGCAGCCTGGGCTTTGTAGCCGCCTGTTTAAGTTTATTTAAAACTACTTGTTGTTCATTACTAGTCTAATCCTGTAAATGACGGATATGCGCTTTCGCCATGTTCCGATATATCTAAACCAACAAGCTCTTCTCTTCTATCAACTCTAAGAGGAGTAAATATAGAAACAATTCCAGCGCATAACAAAGTACCCACGGCGACCATTATAAAAGTTATAAATATTCCTTCAATCTGCGCAAAAAATTGTGAAACCTTACCGTAAATAAGTCCGGGTTGACAGTCATTAATTGCTCGGATTGAAGGAATATTTATAACTTTTATAATGGCAGCCTGGGCTTTGTAGCCGCCTGTTTAAGTTTATTTAAAACTACTTGTTGTTCATTACTAGTCTAATCCTGTAAATGACGGATATGCGCTTTCGCC
>JAIXNA010000120.1 GCA_020328135.1 Candidatus Endomicrobiellum dinenymphae | reverse complement strand
GGAGATAAAAAATGGAAAACGTGAAAAAAAATGACGTGGAAATTTATAATGTATTGGTAAGAGATCTTAAAAGACAGAGAGAAACTATAGAACTTATTGCTTCTGAAAATATAACTTCGCAGACCGTTATGGAAGCGCAGGGCTCTTGTCTTACAAATAAATATGCCGAAGGGTATCCCGGTAAGAGGTATTACGGAGGATGCGAAATTGTAGATGTAGCTGAAAATTTAGCAATGGAAAGGGCAAAAAAATTGTTTAATGTTAAATTTGTAAATGTGCAGCCCCATTCAGGCGCGCAGGCAAATTTTGCCGTACAGTTAGCTCTATTAAAGCCGGGCGATACTATTATGGGGCTTGATTTGTCGCACGGCGGGCATTTAACGCACGGCAGTCCATACAACATTTCTGGAAAGTGGTTTAATGTTGTTTCTTATACGGTTAATGAGGAAACAGGTTATATAAATTATGACGAAATGGAAAAACTTGCAATAGAACATAAACCAAAATTGATAATTAGCGGCGGCAGCGCGTATTCAAGAATTTGGGATTGGAAAAGAATAAGTGAAATTGCAAAAAAAACTAACGCATATCATATGGCGGATATGGCTCATTATGCCGGTTTAATAGCGGCGGGTATCTATCCATCTCCCGTAGAATATGCGGATGTTACTACTACAACTACTCATAAAACACTTCGAGGTCCACGCGGCGGTTTAATTCTTACCAATAGCGAAGATATTGCAAGGAAAATTAATTCAGCTGTTTTTCCGGGAGAACAGGGCGGGCCTTTAATGCACGTTATAGCTGCAAAAGCAGTAGCGTTTGGAGAAGCTCTTAAACCTGAATTCAAGGAATACCAAAAGCAAGTTTTAGCTAACGCAAAAAAACTTGCCGAGGTTTTGGAAAAAGGCGGATTGAGAATCGTTTCAGGCGGTACGGATTCTCATGTATTTTTGGTTGATTTAAGACCTTTAAATGTTAAGGGTAAAACAGCTCAAGAAGCTTTGGAAAAAGCGGGAATAACTTTAAATAAAAATGGAATTCCTTACGATCCTGAAAAACCAACAATAACGTCTGGTATAAGAGTTGGTTCTCCGGCCGTTACCACAAGAGGAATGAAAGAATTTGAAATGGTAAGAATTGCTGAATCTATAGTTAAGGTTATCAAAAATATCGACAACGAAAAGGTAATCTCTGAAGTTAGCGCCGATATGTTAAATTTGTGTCGGGAATTCCCTATTTATAAAGGATTAGAATATTAAAAATTTTTGAATCGGAAAGTTTGACTTTTTTTTGACTTTCATGTACAATGCTTCAGCGGGTTTTGGGGACGTGGTGTAGCCTGGTTTAACACACTGCCCTGTCAAGGCAGAGACCGCGGGTTCAAATCCCGTCGTCCCCGTGTTATCGCGGGACAGGTTGTTGTAAGGCAACTATTTTAGGTCGTTCTTCCGTCAATATTCAAAGGTTTATGGTTCTCCATTTTTATTATGTCAAATTTTTCCCTCCTTTACTAAGTTCCAATAATTGTTCTCCAAAAACTATTAATTTGCAAGATTCCCCTTCCGTTGCAGCAAAGCGCATATACTCAAGCATCAACAGGAACTACCAAATACACTCTATTATATTTCTGTAATATTTTGAATTTAGAAACATTTTCAGGATTTGGATTTTTGCTTTTAGGTTCAAATGATTGGTCAAGTTTAAAATTTTCACATTTTTTAGGGAACAATTCTGTTGTTTTTTTAAATCAATTAAGTCAATGGATGGTTGAACTGTCCTTAAGGAAGTAGCCGTTGTTTATTTTCCTTAATGATAAGCATATCATTTTAACAGTTGTCAGCTTAATAATTTTCTCTGATTTTATTCCATTCCTCTATATGGAAATCTTTAATTTCAGTAGATACTTTCGCGTCTTTAATTAAATTTTTTGTATAGCATTTTAAGAAATCATCATAACTATCTATAAATCTCAAATAATACTTAAGCGTTGTTAAAATACCGTTAGCTATGATATCTACTCCTCGTTCTTTTTTGGTATTTAAAATAACATCTGAAATTTTCTTTTCTTCATCAGAATTTCTAAAACTGTTCTGAAAAGTTGTAAGAATATAATATCTATCGACATCAATACTGCTCATCTTTTTTATTACATCAAAAATCAAATACTCGTCAATTGGAATATTATGTTTAATCTTTACTATTTCAAAAGATTGATTATTTTTCGTATATATTTCTATATCTCCAAAACCGTGTTTATCAGAAGAAGTATGAACTTGCAAAGGAATAAGCTTTTTATTTTTATACCTGTCAAACTTATCAAACAAGACCTCATAAATTGAATATATTGCAATTACGGGTAACCTTGAACTTTTCTTAATTTGAAAATGTTTGGCGAGCATTGAAAGAATTGTATTTATATTCAAGTTTGTAGCCATCACGATCTTCTGTTGTGACGTCCTTCGGAATAAATCTTCATTTGTTTTAGATAATTTTATCAAGCTAAAAAACAAATAAATAAGACACTTTTCAGGCGCTTGTTTAAAAGTTTCTATCTGATCAAGTGTATTGAGGAATGCTTCTTTCAGTTTCACATTTCGTATCTTTAAATTTTTACCATCTTTCTTCGTCCATTTAATTTTTTCTCTTGTAGCCAAAGTCAAAAATGCGCTTTCCTTATTTGCATATTTAGGGAAATTGTCTTTGAAAAATGGCGAAGTTATGCGAGTGCCCAGCGCTCCTGCGGAGTAACCGTTGACAAAATCTGTTCTATGTAAGCGAATATTTTGTTTAGGTGATATTATTTTCTTCAACAAGCTTGTGGTTAAAGCAGATACCAAAGATTTATTGCTTTCTATATTATCAATCAAAACATCTATATCTGCTTTCATTATCTCTGGAATACTATCGACATTTAATTGAGTTGCTTTTAGATATGCGACCTTTAAAATATCTTTTTCTTTCGTAAGAAGAACTCCTCACGATTATCAGTTTCGTTTATTCTTTCTTCCGACAATGCCACATACTCAGGGTTAATTTCAATACCCAAATAGTTTCTTCCAAGATTTTTAGCAGCAACGCAAGTAGTTCCGCTGCCGCAAAATGGGTCTAATACAATATCGCCGCTATTAGACAATAATTTCACTAATTCTTAAATTATATATAACGGATATACGGCAGTATGCTTATTCCCTTTTGTTATTTCAACAGGGCTTTCTATCAAATCTTTTTTCATAGCATTCCCTGTTATTTTGATAATTGTAAATCCATTGCTTCTAATCTGATTATTCCGTCCGCCTTCCATACCGCCAYATGCTTCTTTGTGAATACCGCGAATTTTCATTCTGAAACTTTCAATCTTGCCAAGTCGTACTTCTTTTATAACCTTTTCTAAATCACGTTTTGCATTTTCTTTTTCTTCTGACGTCAAATTTGACTGATTGATAATTTCAAAATACTTTCTTCCTATCTTTGAAAAATTAGATGTTGCTTTTTTATTCCTTCTGTCTAAATGACTTAAATACTCTTTTAATTTAAAACAATAGTCCTTTGTCTTAGCAAAAACAAAAAAAGGTTCGGTGGATTGTATCAGTTTTCTATTCTCTTGTCTTGGGGTCGGACTTGTCTTTAATTCCCTATAAATTCGC
>JAIXNA010000119.1 GCA_020328135.1 Candidatus Endomicrobiellum dinenymphae | reverse complement strand
GAGCTTTTAAAAAAGCGCAAAGACAACGCGGTAAAGTTAGAAATTATTTATGATATTATTGGCATTGCAAGAGCGCAATTCTTTCGTTTGTTAAAGCAATATCGCCAAAACGAATTAAGTTTATCCTACAAGCGAACAAGAAATCCTTCCCTTTTTGCAACGGAAATATGTCTTTTACAAAAGTATTCTTTTGATTTTGCATTAACGCTATAATGCGAAATAATTACAAAACTTGCGTCTCTTATGTTTCTTATAAAAACACATATTGCATATGCCTTCTTTTTCTTATGTTACTCTGCAATTTCTGTACCGTCTATATTCTCAACCACCGGGGAAGTAGCTGTTTCTTCATTTGCATTTTTAAGTATACTGCTAGAGAAATCAAACGGCAACTCTGGTTCAGGCGCATTATCGATCTGCTGAACTTCTTTTGGCGTATCCTCTACAAGAGGAAGTTCTCTCAAATGAGCAAGACCAAAATGTTTTAAAAAATCCTGCGTCGTACCGTAAAGCAAAGGTCTTCCGAGCGCTTCTTTTCTACCAACTATTTTGATTAATTTTCTTTCGAGAAGGGTGTCTATAACCCCGGAGGATTCAACGCCTCTCATATCGTCAATCTCGGCTCTTGTGATAGGCTGTTTGTATGCAACCATTGCCAATGTTTCAAGAGCAGACGACGACAGTTTCAAAACAGCTTTTTCTTTTAGAAGTTTTTTTATCCACGGAGAATACTCGGATTTTGTTGCAAAAGTCCAACCTTCCGCGATAAATTTAACTTCATAAGGTTTATCCAAACTTGTATATTCATCTTTGAGATCATTTAAGATATTTTCTATGTTGACTGTATCCGAATAATCAGCCCTAACCAAATCCTTTAACTCTTTCAAGCTARGAGGTCTCTCAGAAACAAAAAGCAAAGCTTCTAAAATTTTTTTAACTTCAGATATTTCCATCATCTGCCCCTTGAACCGCATTAAAGTCAACAATCAATTCAAAATCATATTTTTCCCTTTTAAATCAGAACAAATTTCGTTATAGACCTTATAAATCCTAATTTCTGAAAACAATTCAGATTGTTTTGCAATAATCTGTTTATTTCTTACAAGTTCCAAAACAGCCATAAAACAAACCACAAGAGCAGTTTTAGTGTTTTGCATTTTTAATATTTCCGTAAAAGAAACATACTGTTTTTCTTCTAAGATATCAAGAATCTCTCTTATTTTTGTTTCAATCGGAATTTCCTGATACATAATTTCTTTTATGTTTTCAGGCAGAGCAATCAGCGCTTCACGAAAACTATTCATCAAGTCAAAAATTGTAGCGTCTAAAACAAAATCTTGTTTGCTTATAACCGGAGCAGTTCTATAATAAACTTGAGATGCCTCCATAATTTTGTATGACAAAAGTTTTCCAACTTCTTTATACTTCTGATATTCAAGCAATCTATTTTTAAGCTGATCTAAAGAATCGTCTTCTTGATTGTCTTTGTTGCTGTCGGACGGAAGCAGAGTCCTAGCTTTTATTTGCATAAGGGTTGATGCCATAACAAGAAATTCTCCAGCAACATTAATATTTAAATCTTTCATTAAATCAAGATATGTAAGATATTCAGCAGTTATATCAGCTATTTTTATCTCGTTAATTTCAAGATCATTTTTCCTTATGAGATGTAAAAGAAGATCTAAAGGTCCTTCAAATACATCAAGATGAATATCATAGACCATACTAATCTGAACCTTTGCCGTTAAAACTTTAACGCCTGACGAATTTCCAACATTGTTTTTTGCGCTGTTTCCTTAGCCTTTTGGTTTCCAGTATTTATTACATTGCGCAAATATGTCTTGTCCGATATTACGGCTTTTCTTTTTTCAGTCAAAGGTTTCATAAATTCAGAAAGCATCTCCGTTAGCTGTTTCTTACATGCTACGCAACTCATTGAACCGTTTTTGCACTCTTCTTCTCGTTTTTTATATTCTTTATTAAAAATTTCATGGAATGCAAAAGCAACGCAACCGTCGGGATGTCCCGGATCGTCTTTTCTTATTTTCAAAGGATCTGTAAACATATTCCTAACTTTCTCTTTTAAAACATCGTCTTCTTCTCCAAGAAAAATTGAATTGCCGTAAGATTTTGACATTTTTCTTCCGTCAAGACCTGGAACTCTTGCGGATTTGGTAAGCTGTTCTTTAGGCTCAATTAAAACGTCCCCGTAAAAATTATTAAATCTTCTTGTTATTTCGCGAGTAAATTCCAAATGCGAAAGCTGATCCTCTCCAACTGGAACAGTATCGGCTTTGTACAACAAAATATCTGCTGCCATTAAAACAGGATAGCCTAGGAAACCGTAATTATTAAGATCTTTATTTTTGATTTCTTTTATTTGATCTTTGTATGTTGGGCATCTTTCAAGCCAACCCAAAGGCGATATCATAGAAAGTATTAAAAACAATTCACTATGTTGTGTCACCATAGACTGTTTAAAAATCACGGCTTTTTGGGGATCTATCCCTACAGTAATCCAATCTGCAACCATTTCCAAAGTATTTTCATCAATTTTAGAAGTATCGGCATAATCTGTAGTTAAAGCATGCCAGTCCGACGACATATAATAACAATCACACTCATCTTGAAGAACAACCCAATTTTTTAAAGCGCCGAAATAATGACCTAAGTGAAGTCTCCCGGTAGCGCGCATACCGGATAATACTCTTTTTTTCATAAACGATCTCTCTATAGTTATAGTCGAACAATCTTACAAAGCGATACCGCTAAAAATTGTCACAAAAAAATTTATCACAAGATTTATAAAACGCCAAGCTATTCCTGACGAAAGTATCAAAAATAAAATTATCGCACAAAGAAACGGGTTTGAATTCATTAAATCTAAGTATATCGTAGCGACGCTACTAGGCAAAAAACACGCTATGATTTTTGAACCGTCTAAAGGAGGAAAGGGTATTAAATTAATAACAGAGAGAATAACATTTACATTAAGCATTATGCGTAGAAATGTCGCTATCGATCCGCCAACCCCAGCTTCAAAATCAGGAATTGCAAATATGAGACGTATCCCTAGTCCCGAAATAACTGCAAGCAATATATTTGACAAAGGACCCGCGATAAAAATAAGAGGGACATCTATTTTGGGATTTTTTAAATTGTCGTAGTTTATTGGCGCGGGTTTTGCCCAACCGAAAAGAACGGGCGCTTTCACGACTAACAGCATTACCGGAAGAATAATGCTCCCAAACAAATCTACATGAGGCAAAGGATTTAGAGTAATACGTCCAAGCATTTTTGCAGTATCGTCGCCTCTTAGGTGAGCAACATATCCATGAGCAACTTCGCGAATAACGCCTGAAAAAAGAAAAACTACAACATATATGAATATGAATGTGAACATTGGCAGCCTTTATTAACTACATCAATTTCATTCAGACGCCCCATTCTATGTTTTTTGAATTTCTTTGTCAATAAATTATATCGATTATATCAACGCAAAATCAAAAAGACACTGTTTATACCTAAAAATCCAACAAGGAGACAGGTATAAAACAGTTAAGAAAAAGATTTAACGAAAAACACAGAATAATGCTCCCAAACAAATCTACATGAGGCAAAGGATTTAGAGTAATACGTCCAAGCATTTTTGCAGTATCGTCG
>JAIXNA010000223.1 GCA_020328135.1 Candidatus Endomicrobiellum dinenymphae | reverse complement strand
TACTTCATTTAGAGCGCTGTTATACGTATCGGACTCTTTATTGTATTTATAATCACCCATGCCTTGGAATATCATACTAAGGCTTGAAGAAGACTCTTCCGCTTCCAATGCTATGGCATTGCAGCGATTATCTATACAACGATTCATTGTCGTTGGGTAATTGAGTCTTGTTGTATTATATCCCAAAGACTTCCCATCTGCGCCGCTATTATTACTACACGAAGACAACGCAAAACTAAATAAAACGATAACGCTTACTACTTTATAATAATGGATGAGTACCATGTGGTAATTCCGCTCGCCGCATCATCTTGAGCTATCACGCGTACTTTTTTAACTGTTCCACTAACATGGAAATGATAACCTCGTTAAAGTATGTCGTTTTGAAGAGCCATTTTGCATATTAAACCAACTATCTACGATAATAATAATACTGTTATAATATTTTTTATTCCAAGATTTTTGGGTATCTAAATTCGCTCTATACTGCTTCGCGCGCTTAATCAGTCCTGAACGAAAAAGTTCGCAATAGCGCAAGTTGTTGTAATACAAACCCTTACCAATCAATTCCGGTAAAGTCTGAATCTGTAACAAAATAAAAATAATCACAAAAAACAACCATGTCAAATCATTTAAAAAGTCACCGAAAAAATATTCATTTGATTTAAATCTTGGCGGCTTGTAGTTGTAGTTCTGCCACCTTATAGCGCGAGATTATAAATGTGAAGGAAATGCGCTCAGCGGCAAGAAATTTTAGTACTTTTGTTTTGTCTGACAAAAGCGCTAAGACAACTGTACAAAAAAGTTAAAACATTGCTACAATACGTATCCTAAAACAACTTTCCTTTTTGCTTAGGGGCCATAGTTAAACGGGAGAATGTATCGTTCGCAACGATAAGATGCGGGTTCAATTCCCGCTGGCTCCATCCTAGCATTTTCGTTTGTAGTCGATGAATATTGTATTTTAGATTTTGTTCTATAAATATTCTATAAGTCAAAAAGAGGGAACCGATAGCGTTGTTTTATCGCAATCACAGCTGTAAGTTGACGCAAAAAGCATATGACCTAAAACGACGAACTTTGTTAAATTGGCAAAACAAATACAAGGAATACGATACAAACGGT
>JAIXNA010000026.1 GCA_020328135.1 Candidatus Endomicrobiellum dinenymphae | reverse complement strand
TGGGAAATATTGTGTTCCGATATACATTGCTGTGGGCGCACGCGTAACATCATTACCCTTATCGCTCTTACCGCATGAAGATAATATTATTGTCGTTATCAATTATATTATCTTCATGCGGTAAGAGCGATAAGGGTAATGATGTTACGCGTACCCCCCCCTATCGGATGTTGAATCTGTAGAGAAAGAGTCTGAACCCGAAACGATTAACCCATCGCTGTCTGAGTCTCCCCCTGTCCTGCCTGTTGAAACTAAATCCCCTTCGTGGTGTGGGAAATATTGTGTTCCGATATACATTGCTGTGGGCGTTGGCGCTGCTATTATCGTTGGCGGCGTGGGTTGGTATCTTTACGTTAGACACAAGAAGAATATGCTTGAGCTGGCGAAGAAGCGTGAGCTTGAGGCGCCTAAGATAGACTTTCCGCATCAATATGCGGAGCTTCTGTCAACAAGTGATGAGGAAAAGAACTTTGTAAAAAAGTTTATGAAAGAGACGAAGTACTTTGAAAAACTAGATGATAATACGGATTACTCACCCCATTGATACTAGTAGTTATCATGGAACTTTTTTTACAAATCCTCCGCAACCTGCTGCTCCGCTCCCGTATCCGCGACCTAGCGGTAAGATAACGCGAGCTGATTTATATAAATTTGATGACCATAGGCGTCTTATAGACAATCTAAGGCTGCCAAAAAATATAGCAGAAGCTGGGATGGAAATTAGGGCGATACTTAATGAAAGGGATTTAATAAATGCCCTTATAAAAGAAAATCATGCTGATAGAGCTTTGCTTCGCGAACTTAAATGGCATAACTATAAGAGATTGTTCTTGCTTGAAGACGCTACCAAAGATGTTGAAAATGGCTTTAAAAATGGCAAACTCTTTGCACGACGCGGATATGAAGGATATGATTATTATGAAGTATAAAAAGTAGTAGTCTATAGTCCCTTACGAACACCGCCTAAATGAAAAATTACTTTGGAGCGTAGAAACGATTGGAGAATCGTTATGATAACTGCGTTGTAACAAACTACTTTTGCTTTGTTAATAAAAACTAAAGGAATAAAAATGAAAAAATATATGAATAATATTTTTTAACATTTTTTAGTTTAGCGTACGTATCACAGTATTAAATCTATTAAAAAGACAAAAACAATTTCCTCGCTCTTAAATCTTACCTTTTTTGCTTATCCGACAAACTCGGGTTCTACAGTTCGCGTATTTATCCCTTCCCAAGATAACGTAAAAGATTTTCTTTCAAAGCGACCATGTTTTTATCTCATCAGTTAGTCTTATTTTAGTCTTGCAATGTATTTTTAAGTATTTTTGTGTCTTTTGATGTTTTTAAAAATATGTTGATTTCCGACGCGGTTCAAGTTTATACTGCAAAATCGACGGATTTTTGACTTTATATATGAACAATATAGCAAGTATTATATCGCTTATTTCTATAACTGCAACTGCAGCAAGCATAGGGACGGCGTATGATATTGCATTTTCTTTGACAAAAAATTTGGCTGCGACAATATGGAATTTGAAACGAAATAAATTTTTTAAAATTTTATATGCAGCGTTTTTTCAGGAGAAACTTCTTCGTTTTTTGAAGTATCATTTTAGAGACTGTATAAACTAGAAGCGCTCTAAAAACATATATTATTCAAGACAAAGCGTTTATAAATTGCACTCCGGATAAGATTGCCATGATGTTTATTTAATATTACTAAATCTACAAAAAGAGCAACTGTAACAGCAATCCAAAACAAAACCCGCATCAGAAGTTGGATACCCATCAAGTCTCCAAGTTGTGTTTGTTTTTACACATTAAATCTGAACTCTACAATATCGCCGTCTTTAACTAAATATTCTTTTCCTTCGCTTCTTAAAAGACCTGCGTCTTTTACTGCTTTTTCGCTGCCGAGCCTGTATAAATCGTCAAAACTCATAATTTCAGCACGTATAAAACCTCTTTCAAAATCGGAATGGATCACTCCGGCAGCCTGATGGGCCAAGAACCCTTTTTTTATAGTCCAGGCTCTCACTTCCGTTTCTCCCGCTGTAATGAACGTTGCAAGACCCAGTAAATCATACCCCGCTTTTATCAAACGGCTTAGACCGGGTTCTTCTAATCCCAAATCTTTTAAAAACGTTCTCTGATCACTTTCCAAAAGTTCTGAAAGTTCCGCTTCAATTTTTGCGCATATTAGTATTGCCTGCGCGCGCTCTGCTTTTGTTTTTTCTTTAACAACAGCGGTATATTTGTTTTCCATCGTAGGTAAGTCGCCTTCTGCTACATTGCAGACGTATAATACGGGTTTTGCGGTTATCAAGAAAAAATCTTTTAATGCTGCTTTTTCATTGTCATTTAATTCGAGCGTTCTTGCGGATTTGCCTGCGTCGAGATGCACTTTAACCTTTATTGCAAGTTCTCTTTCAGCGAGTATTTTTTTATCGTTAAGTCTTACGCCTTTTTCAAGCCTTTCAAGTTTTTTTGAAATGGTTTCCATATCAGACAAAATAAGTTCTGTTTCTATAATTTCTATATCTCTTAAAGGGTCAACTTCGCCCATAACATGCGTTACGTCTTTGCTTTCAAAACATCTCACTACGTGAACAATAGCTGCGGTCTCTCTTATATGGGCTAAAAATTGGTTGCCAAGCCCTTCGCCTTTAGATGCCCCCTTCGCAAGTCCTGCGATGTCAACAAATTCCACAGTTGCAGGAATTGTTTTTTTTGCATTGAAAAAGTTGCTCAAAAACTCAAGACGTTTATCGGGAACTGCAACCATTCCGACATTTGGGTCTATAGTACAGAATGGATAGTTTGCCACTTCTGCACATGCTTTCGTTATAGCGTTAAATAACGTTGATTTCCCTACGTTCGGAAGTCCAACGATGCCAAGTTTCATATAACTAACCTCTTTAATTTCTTAATAATGAAGTTTTATGGCATCAATGTTTAACACACAACCTGTCAGTCCCTTTACGCACAAGCAAGGTTTCCATTGCGTTGCAAACTGACGGTCTTTGATATTTTGCATTAAACGTAACATTCACTGCCATACCAACATCCGCATCTCTTATCTATGTACGTATGACGCAAGCCTTTCCCGCACGATAAAACAGGAATCAAAGAATGTTCTCTTATAAATTTAACTAACCTTTCGCTGCCTCTTGGTATTAATAAATCTATATGAAAAAGTATGTCTTCCATATTCTGCTGCAAAGCGTCTGCCATTGCAGAAAGCATGTTATTTTTTTTGTTATGTGCTCATTAATAAAAGTTTTCTAGATGCTTCTTTTGCCGCTTTAGCTTTCAATAATATCGCTTGTTTTATTTTGTTGTTTTCTCGTGCCCCAACTTATTTTATTTAAAACACCAGTATTTTAGCAAAAACTTAACAAAAGTACCAAAAATTCTTATCGTTGGTAGTGTTCTTTTCATACTTTTCAGACAATTTTAGATTTGACAAGAAGCGTGGTAATTTTATACCATTCTTGGCGTATCTCAAGAGACCACAAGAAACCACAAGGGAGGCATGCTATGGCAGTTGAGGTAGGTATTAATGGTTTTGGTCGTATCGGACGTTTAGTTTTTCGCGCAGCTCAGAGTAGAAAAGATATTCAGATTGTCGCTATTAACGACCTGATCAGCGTTGAGTACATGGCCTATATGTTGAAGTATGATTCTGTTCACGGAGTTTTTAAGGGTACAGTTGAAGTGAAAGGCGGTAACTTAGTTGTTAATGGAAGCGCTATCCGCGTAACTGCAGAAAAGAATCCTGCAGATTTGAAATGGGGCGAAACTGGTGCTGAATATGTTGTAGAATCGACAGGATTGTTCCTTTCTAAGGAAAAGGCTCAGGCTCATATCGATGCAGGCGCAAAATATGTCGTTATGTCTGCTCCTTCCAAAGACGATACTCCCATGTTTGTATGCGGAGTAAACTTGGGTTCTTATAAAAAAGGAACTCAGATTGTATCTAATGCTTCATGTACAACAAATTGTTTAGCTCCCCTTGCTAAAGTTTTGCACGATAGGTTTGGTATTACCGATGGATTGATGACGACAGTTCATGCCACAACAGCCACGCAGAAAACTGTTGATGGCCCTTCTGCTAAAGATTGGAGAGGCGGAAGAGCTGCCGCAGGAAATATTATTCCTTCTTCCACAGGCGCGGCTAAGGCTGTAGGAAAAGTGATTCCTGAGTTAAACGGAAAATTGACAGGTATGTCGTTCCGTGTTCCTACTCTTAATGTTTCGGTTGTTGACTTGACCGTTAATTTGGCAAAGCCTGCTTCTTACGACGAAATAAAAACTGCTATGAAATCTGCCTCTGAAAATGAATTGAAAGGCATTCTTGGTTATACCGAGGATGATGTCGTATCTTCAGATTTCGTTGGCGATGCTCGTACTTCAATATTTGATGCAAAAGCTGGAATCGCTTTAACTGATAAGTTCATTAAAGTTGTTTCTTGGTACGATAACGAGTGGGGTTATTCCAATAAGGTTTTGGAACTTGTTGCGTATATGAAAAAAGTAAATGAATAGCTTGTAGATTAAAAGGGGTAAAAAGTTGACTACGAATGCCAACTGTTCCACAAGTAATAAAATTAATAAAAGAATAACCGGTAAGACCGCATTTACGCATGATTTATGCGTTGTGCGGTCTTCGGTCTTACGGGGAACAATAATATGAAAAAAACGCTTGCAGACATTAATGTAAAAGGTAAAAAAGTTTTAGTACGCGTAGATTATAATGTTCCGCTAAATGCAAGTCTTCAAATAACAAACGATAAAAGAATAGCTGCTACGCTTCCAACGATAGAATATCTTTTGAAGAAAAATGCGGCGGTAATACTTATGTCGCATTTGGGAAGACCAAAAGGCAAAGTTGTTTCTGAAATGAGCCTGAAGCCGATTTCAGTTTGTTTAAGCGAACTTCTTGGTAAGCCTGTGAAATTCGTCGGCGGAGATTGTATAAGCGCCGAGTCAAAGAAAGTTGCTGCAGATTTAAAATCCGGCGAAATACTTTTGTTGGAAAATTTGAGATTTCATCCTGAAGAAGAAGGCAAAAATGCCGCGGGAGAAAAAGTCAAAGCTTCTATGGATGTATTTGCAAAAGAGCTTGCTTCGATGGGAGAAATTTTTGTTCAAGATGCGTTTGGAACAGTTCACAGAGCGCATGCCTCAACCGCAAGCATCGTAAAATATGTTAAGGACGCCGCCGTTGGTTTTCTTGTTGAAAAAGAGCTTAAATTTTTGGGCGAGACCATAGAAAAACCTGCAAGACCTTTCTTGGCAATTCTCGGCGGAGCAAAAGTGTCTGATAAAATAAATGTAATAGAAAATCTTTTAAATAAAGTTGATGCAATCTTGATTGGCGGAGCTATGGCATATACTTTTTTAAAATCGCAAGGAGTAAGCGCGGGAACATCTTTGGTTGAGGATGATAAACTTGAATTGGCTGATGAGCTTCTCAAGAAAGCTAAAGAAAAAAAAGTAGATTTTTTGTTGCCAGTTGATCATATAATTACAAACAAGGTAGATTTTGTAAATAAGCAGGTTCCATCTGACGCGGATATAAAAGCTACTGTGGACGAGGCAATATCTGAAGGATATATGGGCGTTGATGTTGGTCCTCAGTCGTTAGAAAAATTTTCAGAAGTTGTTAAGTTTTCAAAAACCATAGTATGGAACGGACCTTTGGGTATTTTTGAAATAGACGAGTTCTCAAAAGGAACTATAAAAATTGCAGAACTTGTCGCTGAAGCTACCGACGACGGAGCAATATCTGTTATTGGCGGCGGAGATTCTGTATCTGCTGTTAAAAAAGCCGGAGCAGATAAAAGAATAAGTCATATTTCTACAGGCGGCGGAGCATCTTTGGAGTTTCTTGAAGGTAAAGAGCTTCCTGGAATAGCCGCTCTCTCTGATAAAAAGTAAAATTGATTTTATTATTGTTAATTGACTATAGTCTATAATGACGATAATAAAGTACGGATAAAAGATATAATGGCAAAGTTTGACAGGTTGTATCTTATGTGGTACAATAGAGGGAGAGGGGATCATGGGTATAGTAAACATAGTATTTTTCGCTTTTAAGTTTGTACACTATGTAGTTTGCATCGGATTGATCGCTGTTGTTCTTCTGCAAGCAGGAAAAAGTGGAGGAATGGCTGGGATATTTGGCGGCGGCGGGTCAGATCAGATTTTCAGCGCTCCATCCGGCGTAGCTTTTATAAAAAAACTTACTATTGTTATGGCCTGTATTTTTTTGTTTACATCTTTGATGCTTACAAGAATTTCTACAAATATGAGTATGATGTCTATTGTCAATCAGCTTGCTAATGTTCCTATTAGCGCTCCGGTGGGACGGACCGTAAGTAAATAATATAGCGCATGTTATTTTGTGGGCTGGGGTGGCGGAACTGGCATACGCGCACGTTTGAGGGGCGTGTCCTTAACCGGATGCGGGTTCAAATCCCGCCCTCAGCAGTTTGAAATCAACTACAAATAGATATTTTGCGGGTGTAGTTCAGTGGTAGAACGTCTCGTTGCCAACGAGAAGGTCGTGGGTTCAAGTCCCATCGCCCGCTTTTCTGCACGAAAGCAAAGAATTCGTCTAAAACTTAAAAATTGCATGCTTGCAAGATGGATAGACAGCTCAAAATCTCAAACATTTCTGGAGTATCTAAAATGCTCTACAAAAGCACATAACTCGTTAGCAAAATAGTCACAATTATTTTAACGTATTTTCTATGCTCCTGCCAAAACACAAAAGACAAAGTAAAATAAGCCAAGAAGTGGAAGATTTTATGGAAAAGGCTATCGTCATGAAGGACGCGGCATATACATCAAGACGAAATAAAGCCGCATTTGGATAACAAAAGAGTATCCGTTTAAGATAAAGCGCGGATACAAACAGAAAATTTCCTAAAATGCACGATGCGCTGTGGTGTTTTACAGATAGTTTTCTTTTGGCAAACTTTTTATTATAATATCGCTCCATTAATGAAATAATGGAATGAAAGTAATCAATTTAAAAAATCTTCTAATGCTTTGATGAGAGAGATATTGGATCAAAAACTATATCTGAATATAGAAAAGAAACAGCGTTGTTTATCAATAACTTGATAGGCAACATAGATTCAAAAGGGTTTATTGCCGGTAAGGCTGATTAAATTAAATTGACTAAAGTAGCAATTAATATATTTAGCAGTTATAAATGATTTAATTAACAATATCGCTTAGAAGCATAGTTTAAGAGACAAAGAGAAGGGCAAAACCGACAACA
Organism: Candidatus Endomicrobiellum dinenymphae; assembly: GCA_020328135.1. GTDB lineage: Bacteria > Elusimicrobiota > Endomicrobiia > Endomicrobiales > Endomicrobiaceae > Endomicrobiellum > Endomicrobiellum dinenymphae. The sequence goes on along the minus strand of JAIXNA010000026.1, from coordinate 2,027 downwards.
AGCGGCAGAGTACGTAGCGTTCTTTGTCGCTGCGTAGCGGTCTCGTGTATAGCGACTGAAGAAGTTTTGTTAAAAATGGAGAAAATAAGATGAGCAAATTTGAACTCAAAAACACTCTGCAGTGGCAAAATCTTGAAAAGAATTATAAAGAAGTTAAAAAGAATCATTTAAGAGATTTATTTAAAGACGAGAACAGATTTAATGATTTTTCCATACGCGATAATAATGTAGGCATAACTTTTGATTATTCAAAAAATGCGATAACCTCAGGTACTTTTAAATTTTTAATGGATTTTGCCAAAGCCGCGAATATAAACGAATATGCAAAAAAAATGTTTTCCGGTGAAAAAATAAATTGGACTGAAAAGAGAGCCGTTTTGCATATAGCTTTAAGGAATAGAAGCAATACCTCTATTTATGTCGAAGGAAAAGATGTAATGTCTGAAATTAATGCAGTTCTTGCAAAGATGGAAAAATTTAGCAATGATTTAAGAAGTGGGAAATGGCGCGGCGTAACGGGTAAAAAAATTACAGATGTTGTAAATGTCGGTATAGGCGGGTCTGATTTGGGATCAAGAATGGTTTGCGAAGCGTTGGAATATTATGCTGATGGCCCAAACGTTTATTTTATATCTAATATTGATGGCGCGGATATATGCGAAGTATTAAAAAAATTAAATCCGGAAACTACACTTTTCATAGTAGCTTCAAAAACTTTTACAACGCTTGAGACAATTACTAATGCTTTAACTGCAAGAAATTGGCTTGCAGACAAATTTGGCGATAAAGCTGTTGCAAATCATTTTGTTGCGCTTTCAACGAATACAAAAAAAGTTGTGGAATTTGGAATTGATGAAAAAAATATGTTTGAGTTTTGGGATTTTGTTGGAGGAAGATATTCATTGTGGTCAGCAATAGGTTTATCTATTGCTTGTTGCGTTGGGTTTAATAAATTCCTTGAACTTTTAGATGGAGCTCATTACATAGATAATCATTTTTTAAACACTTCGTACGAAAAGAATATGCCAATCATTATGGCTGTTTTAGGAATCTGGTATAACAACTTTTTCAATGCTTCAACTCACGCTGTTTTGCCTTACAGTCAGTACTTACGCAGGTTTCCTGCATATTTGCAGCAGTGCGACATGGAAAGCAATGGTAAAACTATAGACGTTGAAGGCAATAGAGTTGATTACGAGACAGGGCCTATAATTTGGGGAGAACCGGGAACAAATGGGCAACATTCTTTTTATCAGCTTATTCATCAAGGAACAAAGTTTATTCCTTGTGATTTTATAGGTTTTGTAAATTCTCTTGAAAAAATTGGTGACCATCATGAAAAACTTATGGCAAATTATTTTGCTCAAACGGAAGCATTGGCTTTTGGTTTTACAAAAGAACAAGTAATTGAAAATCTTACAACGGCAGGCTTATCGTCTGCCAATATAGAAGCGTTAGCCCCTTATAAGGCGTTTGAAGGCAACAGGCCCACAAACAGCATATTAATCGATGAACTTACGCCTAGAACACTAGGGGCATTGATTGCTCTTTACGAGCATAAAATATTTGCTCAAGGCATTATGTGGCGCATTAACAGCTTTGACCAATGGGGAGTTGAGCTTGGAAAAGTTTTGGCAAATATAAAAGTATATATTAGACTTAACTAACGCGCAGTTTAAAGCTGCAGCAAAATCTATAACAGATCAAGATTACAGAATTAACCAAATTATAGAGTGGGTTTATGTAAAAAAAGCATATCTTACCGTACCGTCAATTACAGATTTTTCTTTTTTTACTATTTTCAGAGTTCTTAATAGAAATCTTTTATCAAGAGCATCCCTTAATTCTTTAGATATATTTGTAAAATCTGCAAAAGAGGATGCTTTTTTTACATAAACCCACTCTATAATTTGGTTAATTCTGTAATCTTGATCTGTTATAGATTTTGCTGCAGCTTTAAACTGCGCGTTAGTTAAGTCTAATATATACTTTTTCATATACCTTTATTTTTGATTTGCCTTAAAAAT
>JAIXNA010000222.1 GCA_020328135.1 Candidatus Endomicrobiellum dinenymphae | reverse complement strand
TCTGCTCTAATATTTCTCCCCTGCTTAAGTTTCTTGTAAGTTTAACTTTTCCTGAAGAACAAAAAGCGCACATCACAGGACAACCAATTTGCGACGAAATACATACTGAATTTTTACCTTTTGACGGAAGAAAAACAGCGGAGAAATACTTTTTATCTATAGTTTGAAAAGGGTTGAAAAGCCTATCTTACCGCACCGGTTTTTCTTCCGTCAAAAGGTAAAAATTCAGTATGTATTTCGTCGCAAATTGGTTGTCCTGTGATGTGCGCTTTTTGTTCTTCAGGAAAAGTTAAACTTACAAGAAACTTAAGCAGGGGAGAAATATTAGAGCAGATTCTGCAGATTGAAAACGATGCCAAAGAAAAAGTTTCAGGGGTTTTGTTTATGGGAATGGGCGAACCTACTCTTAATTTCAACAATATCGCTTCTGTTTTAAATTCTCTTTTATCGAGCAAGGAATTTGGAATAGGCAAAAGACATATAACGCTCTCAAGCGTGGGAATTGCGCCTGCAATAAAAAAACTTGCGGATGATAATTTTGACATTCGTCTTGCTCTTTCTCTTCATGCCGTTTCTGAAAAACAAAGAAAAAAATTAATTCCTAATAATTTCGGTTTTAAGATAGAAGATATTTTAAACGCAGGTAAATACTATCTCAAAAAAACAGGGTCTCGTATTACGATAGAGTATATTTTAGTTAAAGGGATAAACGATGTCGCTGCGGATGCCCACAAACTGACAAGATTGTTAAGACATCACGAACTTTTAAATCCTGATGTTCGGGTAAATCTTATACCTTTTAATCTCGTGGCGGATGTTCAGTTCAAAACACCTGAGCAGGAAGCGACGCAGAGGTTTAAAAACATATTGAAATTAAATGGAATTACTGTAAATATCAGACAGGCAAAGGGCGCAGATATTAGCGCTGCTTGCGGGCAGTTAGGATATTGAAATTACCAGCGCTATCCCAAAAGCAATGCCCATATTGAGCGTTTTTGAGTAGGATGATAAAGAAGCAGTTTGTTTATAGAAATGATTGCGATTTGGTAAATAAGAAAATCAAAAGATGGGCTTTTGGTATAATACGCAAAGAGATCTCAAGTCTTTAAACTACAAAACTCTACAAAACTACGCTTCATT
>JAIXNA010000221.1 GCA_020328135.1 Candidatus Endomicrobiellum dinenymphae | reverse complement strand
GTAAAGATCTTTAAACGTTGGTATATTTTGGAAATAAAAGAAAAAGAATATCCTATAAATTGCCATCGCCGTCAGCGCCACAATGTTTAAAGGTATTATTTTAATGACACAATCAAAGTATTTTTCAAGCATTTTTTCTTGGTATSAGATTCGATCTGTCTGTCATCGCTTGGCTTAATGTCTTAGTTATATTTATTCTCACTATTTTTTTATTAATAAAAAAATAGTGAGAATAAATATAACTAAGACATTAAGCCAAGCGATGACAGACAGATCGAATCTCATACCAAGAAAAAATGCTTGAAAAATATAACCGTAAAGATCTTTAAACGTTGGTATATTTTGGAAATAAAAGAAAAAGAATATCCTATAAATTGCCATCGCCGTCAGCGCCACAATGTTTAAAGGTATTATTTTAATGACACAATCAAAGTATTTTTCAAAATCAAATTTTTTTATCGTCATAGATGTTGTTTTTACTTATGGCAAAAATATTTTATACTCATTTTCATTTGACCTTGTTAAGATTGAATACTGCAACAGCCGTTTTACTAAGGTATTTTAAGATAATACAATTACTGACTATACTTTGACTTTTACCCCGTTCGTTCTTTCAACATCATTGTACACTTAAATCATGCTTGTTTTTTAAGGAACAATGCCTTGTCAATGCCTGAAGGCATCAAAGAGAATTTACTGCAGCGCTTTTATTCCTCTTTTTACAAAAGGGATGTCAGTTGAGCGATTAGCGAAGCTGATGGAGCATTTCATTTTACAAAATTAAAAAGGTTCTCTTTGCAAAGTTTTTATATACTCGGCGGTTTCCATAGCATCTTTAGCATAAGCGTCGGCGCCGATTTCTTTTGCAAATTTCTCCGTTACAGCGGCGCCGCCTATAATTACTTTTGTGGGTATGCGTTGCGCATCCCTTAATTTTACAACCGTTTCCATTTCTGGCATTGTAGTCGTCATAAGAGCTGAAAGCCCTATTGCAATAGGATTAACCTCGCGAGCTTTATTTATTATTTCTTGAGAGCTATGGGTTTGACGTTGTAGATATGGGAATAAATGTTGATTCTCAAGAAATAATAAATAAAGCTCGCGAGGTTAATCCTATTGCAATAGGGCTTTCAGCTCTTATGAC
>JAIXNA010000220.1 GCA_020328135.1 Candidatus Endomicrobiellum dinenymphae | reverse complement strand
GTCGACAGTTCAATTCTGTCCCTCAGCATGTCATACGTAAGCCAAATAAAATTTTAAAAAAGGCTGCAATTATGCCTGAAAGTCCGTTTGTTGCCTTGCTTTTCTAGCTTACTTGGCATAATTGCAGCCTTTTTTAAAATTTTATTTGGCTTACGTATGACATGCTGAGGGACAGAATTGAACTGTCGACACCAGGTTTTTCAGACCTGTGCTCTACCGACTGAGCTACCTCAGCATGCTCAAAACCCTATGGTCAACTAACTTTTTATATTGTCAATCTTTTTTTGTATATTCTTCGAAAGCTTTTTTACTCGTTTCAAAAACTTCGCTTATCTTATCTCTGCCGGATAAAACCCTTTCTTCACCTTCTTCGTAAACTTTACGTCCCGTTTCCGTCAAGTTTTCACTTAAATCACTTATCGTATCTGATACTTCTGTACTAAACTTTTTAATATTACGTCTAGTTTCTTTTCCAGACCTAGGGGCATACAAAATCCCGAGAGCTGCGCCAATCAAACCACCCAAAACAAAAGCTACAAGAGTATCTTTATTATCGCTCATTTTTTCCACCTACGCCTGTCTTTTTTCTTTTATTAATACTTGAAACGATGTGAAATAGAAAAGAAAATGCTGAAACAACAGGAGATGCTAACTTTTCCGTTATAGACACAACTCTGCCTGAAACTTTATTGACAATATCCAACTCGTTACTAAGTTTGCGCATTGCACTCTCAAGCTCTATTGCCGTTTTCTTTATCTGTATCAAAGCGCTTACCAAATAAACCACACCTACAACTACAGAAACAGCTACCACGCTTGCTGCAATAATTAACATCAGTTCAGCGATTCCCATGCCCCGGGGATTCTGACAAAAATTTAACGATATGTCAAACCGAATACGCTCTGAATTTTTGGTATTTGTTAAATTTACACAACCTTCTTTTTACTTTTTTTCTTAGACAGCATTGATTTTTCTGATTTCATATTTTTAAGTTCAATCATTCTGTCCCTTAATACCGCTGCTGATTCAAAATCTAAATTTTCCGCAGCGGTATTAAGGGACAGAATGATTGAACTTAAAAATATGAAATCAGAAAAATCAATGCTGTCTAAGAAAAAAAGTAAAAAGAAGGTTGTGTAAATTTAAC
>JAIXNA010000025.1 GCA_020328135.1 Candidatus Endomicrobiellum dinenymphae | reverse complement strand
GTAGCTGGTTTTACAGGAGTACGTATCCATAGAGGAAATACCTCAAAGGACACTCAAGGCTGCATACTTTGCGGTAAAAACGATAAAATCGGCTGGGTTAGCTACTCTGTGCTAAGTACGAACAAAGGATTATAGACTTGATTAGGGGCTATCAAAGGCGCTTGGCGACAATCCCGACAAGCTTTTGACTATGCAATAAAATTGTGTATAATAAAGGCGGTAGTTGTGTTGTTGATTTGCAATAAAAACTTACAAAATGGGCGATATCATGTGTAAGGTCAATGCGCTGATAGTCGTTGTAGGCTGTATTGATTGCATATTCTCAGACACCTATTGCCAGGTAAGGAGGCAAATGGCGCGCAAGCGGCAAAGTATCAGCTTCTTTGGTCGATTTTATGAAAAAAAATGATAATTTGGAAATCAGTAAGTAATTTTAAGCTGACCTTTTAAGAAGGCATGCAATTTTTGACTGAAAAGGACTATCGTATATGTTTTCAACATTAGTGTCGCTTTCGCCTGAAACTGCCAAAAAATTTAAATACTGGCAAGTTCGTACGATGTTAGTAACGTGGGCGGCTTATGCAGTATTTTTTGTAATGCGTAAAAGTATTTCTATGGCTATGCCGGGAATACAGACCGATTTGGGAGTTTCTAAAGCGCAGCTTGGTATTTTCTTGACTTTGCACGGTATAATTTACGGTGTATCGAGATTTGCGAATGGTTTCGTTGTTCATAAGTTTATGGCTCGTAACTTTATTGCATGCGGTCTTCTTTTGTGCGCTATATGTAACTTTGTTTTTGGTTTTAGTTCAACAGCGCTTGTTATGGGTATTGTATGGGTTTTACATGGCTGGTTTCAGGGTATGGGTTGGCCTCCTAACGCGAGATTGCTTCCGTATTGGATTCCTCCTCAGGAACTTGCAACAAAGATGTCTCGTTGGAACACTTCTCATTGCGTAGGAGCGGTTTTAATTCTTATCACTGGCGGTTATTTAGCTTCTTTGGGATGGAGAAATGTTTTTTTTGTACCTGCAATACTTGCGGTAATTATGGCTATAGCGTTATGGTTTCTTATTCGAGATACGCCAGTCTCCGTAGGATTGCCTGAGCTTGCTGCCGGTGAGAACTATGTAAGAGCTAAGGACAAAAAAGAAGAATCTGCAGAATACAAAGCCTTCATAAAAAGGCAAGTATTTAGAAACCCTTATGTTTGGATAGTTGCAATATCAAACTTATTTGTTTATGTTTTGAGATTTGCGATTTTGGATTGGGGACCAACGATATTGAAAGAATGGAAAGGCATGCATCTTTCACATGCGGGTTGGATGGTCGCAGCATTTGAAATTTCAGGCGCCATAGGCATTGTTGCGTGCGGTTGGATTACTGATAAATATTTTGATGGTAAAGGCAGTCGCGTATGCGCGATTGCCATGGCGCTTGCATCTCTCTTTATGTTTATGTTCTGGGGTACGATAGACTCTGCCGTATGGGTTTCACTGCTAGCGTTAATAGCTGCAGGTTTTTGCATATATGGGACTCAGTCGCTTATTCTTGTTGTAGTTTCTAATATGGCTACGAAACGCGCTGCCGCAGTAGCAAACGGGTTTATTGGACTTTGGGGTTATGGAGCAACTATCATAACGGGCGTTTTGCTTGGTTTGATGACAGATAAATTCGGCTGGAAGACTTCTTTTGGATTTCTTATATTCTTGGGTATTATAGGAGCTATTTTACTTTCTTTCGCTTGGAAAGCAAAGGCAACCGGCTATGAAGAACTTGAAGCAGAAACAAAATAATTAAACATATTCTTAAGTGGAAGCGTACATAAATACGCAAGCCCAACAACAAAAGTTGCGCTTGCGTATTTTTTTCTGAGCAAAAATATGCTATGATCGCGTCCATGTTAAAAAAATGAAAAATATTTGCGAAAACATAGAATTTATTAAAAACACTATAAATTCAATCAAAAACGCTTCTGTTGCCGTTGATATTATTGCGGTAACTAAGACTTTTCCTTGTCAAGATGTTTTGGGAGCTTTAAAATGTGAGATAAAACACATAGGGGAAAGTAAAATACAGGAAGCATTGCCTAAATTTGAGCGGCTTGGCGCGTCTCTTGCTGGCGTAACAAAGCATTTCATAGGGCGCTTGCAGTCAAATAAAGCAAAAAAAGCAGTAGAGAATTTTGATTTGATACATTCTTTGGACAGTATAAAACTTGCCAAAGATATAGATTGTTGCGCGGCAAGCAGCAGTAAAGCGCAACATTGTCTTATAGAAGTCAAAGTTTCTCTTGAATCTTCAAAAACAGGCGTTAGCCCTCAAGATGTTAAAGAATTTTACAAGCAATGTCAAGCGTTTCCAAACGTTTTAATTAGAGGGTTGATGGTTATAGCCCCTTACAGCGAAAATCATGAAGATTCTAGGTCTTACTTTAAGCAAGTATATAATTTATTTGAAGATATAAAAAAATCTTTTGATAAACCGAACTTTGATGTTTTGTCTATGGGCATGTCCGGCGACTATAAAATTGCTGTTGAAGAAGGTTCCACTATGGTGAGAATCGGTTCAGCAATATTTGGGGAAAGGAATTATGGAAATAAGTAAAAAACTTTTTTTTATCGGTTCAGGAAATATGGCTCAAGCTATTATAAGCGGGTTGTTAGAAGCAAAACTTGTTAAAGCCGGAAATATTGTTTGCAGCGATGTGATTAAAGAAAAGGTATTAAATCTTCAACAAAAATTTGGGGTTTCAATTGCTGAAGATAAGGGCGAAGCTATAATAGGCGCTGATATAATTTTTCTTTCAGTGAAACCTCAGAATATGCCTAAAGTGTTTGATGAAATAAGAAACTTTGTAAAAAGAAAAGCTATTGTTATTTCCATTGCGGCAGGAATAACAACTAAATTTATTGAAGATGGTATTCAAAAAGAGGTAGCTGTTATAAGGGCGATGCCAAATACGCCGGCTCTTGCGCGCTGCGGTTCTACGGCTGTGTGCAGAGGTAGATTTGTTTCGGATGAGCAACTTCAAAGAGCAAAAAGTTTGTTTTCTTCTATAGGGAAAGCAGAAATTCTTGAGGAAAAGCATTTTGATGTTATTACAGCTTTGTCCGGTTCCGGTCCCGCGTATATATTTTATTTTTGTGAACTTATGCAAAAAGCTGCCGAAAAGCTTGGTTTAAGTAAAGAAATTGCAAAAGCATTTGCAGTTCAAACTGTATATGGATCGGGCAAGATGCTTGATATAACAAAAGAATCTGCCAGGTCATTGAAAGAAAAAGTAAAATCTCCAAACGGCACAACAGAAGCGGCATTAAAGTATTTTGAGTCGCAAAATCTTTCGGACATTGTATTCAAAGCCATGGAGCAAGCGGCTGAAAGATCTAAAGAGCTAAGTAAATAATATTGCCCTTGAGGAGAGTTGACATGATTATTAAGGTAAGAGTAATACCCAACTCAAAGAGAAATGAAGTCGTGAGCAGAGTTGGCTCTATTTTAAGAGTAAAGGTTGTAGCTCCTGCAGTCGAGGGTAAAGCAAACGAAGAGTTATGTAATTTTTTATCTGATTTCTTTGATGTAAAAAGATCGATGATTTTTTTACGAAGGGGCGAACGCGGCAGAGAGAAAACCATTGAAATTACAGGACGTTCAGAAGAAGCTCTCGATGAAGTTTTGGATACAATTCCGTAAATTATAATTTTTTAAGGATAAGTGAAGATGGGCGAAGGAAAAGATTATTCAAAAACAATCAATCTCCCTAAGACAGATTTTCAGATGAAAGCTAATTTACCTCAGAGAGAACTTTCCTTTGTTGAAGAGTGGGATAAAGAGCGGCTTTATGTTAAATTATGCGAAAAAAATAAAGACAAAGAAAAATTTGTTCTTCACGATGGTCCTCCGTACGCAAACGCTCATATACATATAGGAACAGGTCTCAATAAAGTTTTAAAAGATTTTATTGTAAAGTATCGTTCTATGTCGGGCAACTATGCGCCATTTACTCCCGGCTGGGATTGTCACGGTTTGCCTATTGAGCAAATTGCTTTAAAAGAATTTAAAACAGACAAAAATAATGTAGACAATGTCATTTTCAGAAGGCAGGCTGCCGATTTTGCAAAAAAATTTGTTGAAATACAAAAAGTTGAATTTAAAAGACTTGGCGTTATAGCCGACTGGGACAATCCTTATCTTACTCTGGATAAAAAATACGAAGCATCCGTAATAAAAGTTTTTGGCGGTTTGGTAAAAGAGGGTTTCGTCTATAGGAGAAAAAAACCTGTTTACTGGTGTCCTACTTGCGAAACCGCTATGGCAGATGCCGAAGTAGAGTATGCGGATCACGCTTCCGATTCTATTTTTGTAAAATTTCAGATATTGTCGCTTCCGGTAGTTCTTAAGATAAAAGAATCTGTATTGAGAGATTTCTCTGTTTTGATATGGACAACAACTCCGTGGACGCTTCCTGCAAATGTTGCTTTGGCGTTTAACGGCGCTTCTGAATATGTTGCCGTTGTTTATAGGTACGAGGATACAAGAGAAGAGAGACTTATTGTTGCAAAAGCTTTACTTGAAAATGTTAAAGAAAAAATAAAAGCTGTAAATTATGAAATAGTTTTTGAGGCTCAAGGTCTTGATTTTGTAAATATAAAGTGCCAAAACCCGTTGGTTGCAAACAGACAGTCTCAAGGTATTATCGCTGAGTTTGTAAGTATAGAGGATGGTACGGGTATCGTTCATGTTGCTCCCGGACATGGTCATGAAGATTATCAGGCGGGGCTGGAATATGGTTTGGAAATTGTTTCTCCTGTTAACGGTAGGGGGTTGTTTACGAAAGAAGTTCCTGAATTTGAGAACGTTAATATTTTTAAAGCAAATCCTCTAATAACAGAAAAACTTGAAAAAGAAGGTAAAATCCTTGCTAGACTAAAACTAAATCATTCATATCCGCATTGTTGGAGATGTAAAAAGCCTATAATTTTTAGAGCTACTCCACAGTGGTTTTTATCTGTAGAACACGATGATTTAAAGAAAAAACTATTAGATTCTGTAAAAAATGTTAATTGGATTCCAAAGTATGGCGAAAATAGAATAAATTCTATGCTGGAAAGTCGTCCGGATTGGTGTTTGAGTCGTCAGCGTTTGTGGGGTGTTCCTATCCCAGTATTCTATTGTAAAGAATGCGGCGAACCGTTACTTGATATCAAAATTATAGAGCAAATATCGTCTTTGTTTGGCGAAAAAGGATCTGATTCGTGGTTTGAAATGACAGAAGAAGAACTTTTAAAAGATGTTAACGCAAGATGCGCTTCATGTCATGGCGCGAGCTTTAAAAAAGAAGAAGCTATATTGGACGTATGGTTTGATTCAGGAGTTTCTCACGAAGCTGTTTTAGCAAGCGAAAACTATAAAGATTTAGGGTTTCCTGCTGATTTGTATCTTGAAGGTAGCGATCAGCACCGCGGGTGGTTTCAAACTTCTATGATTTCATCCGTCGCATTAAAATGGAAAGCGCCTTATAAAAATGTTTTAACGCACGGCTTCGTTGTTGACGGACAGGGTAAGAAAATGTCTAAGTCTGTTGGCAATGTTATTTCAAGCGAACAGTTGATAAACAAATATGGAGCTGATGTTGTCCGTCTTTGGGTAGCCTCAAGCGATTATAGAGAAGACATAAGAATATCGGACGAGATTATAAAAGGTTTAAGCGATACGTATAGAAAGATAAGAAATACGATAAGATTTTTGCTGGGCAATGTTGGTGATTTTGATTTAAAAAATACCACATCTTTTAAAGATATGCAGGAAATAGATAGGCATGCGTTAAGCAGACTTCAACAACTTATATCAAGCGCTGCGGCTGCCTATGAAAGTTACGAATTTCACAAAGCTGTTACCGCTATAAATAATTTCTGCGCGGTATTTTTGAGCGCTTTTTATTTAGATGCATTAAAAGATACTTTGTATTGCGATAAAAAAGACAGCAAAGAAAGAATGAGCGCTCAGTCGGCGATGTTTGAAATTTGTTCAGTTATAATAAGGCTTATATCCCCGATACTTTCATTTACTTCGGAAGAGGCTTGGAGAGAGGTAAGAAAGGTGTCTCCGGAACTTCCGCGGTCTGTTTTTCTTGCAGATTTCCCTGTAACCAACAGCAAATATATTCTTCACGCGGAAATACTTGAAAAATGGGAAAAAGCTCTTGAAGTAAGAAGAGAAACCTCGTCTGTTTATGAAAAATTAAGGCAAGATAAAGTTATAGGTTCTAATCTTGAAGCTTCATTGAATATAACGTACGGACCAAAATATAATGAATTTTTTAAAGATTTAAAACTTGTTAATTTAGCTTTGGGAAACTGGGACATAAAATGTAAAGCTACTGATAGAGAAGATGAATTAATTGTAAACGCCGCCAAATCAGAATATAAAAAATGCGCAAGATGTTGGAGACATATAGATGGCATAAAGAATGATTTATGTCCAAGATGCGAAGAGGCCGCAAATAAGTGAAAAAACCGTTAATTGTTGGCATTAATATGCTTGTTTTAGACCAGCTTACAAAGTATCTTGTGGATAGATTTGTAAGTTTTGGCGATGCGGTAAATGTTGTCTCTCCGTACGATTTCTTTAGCATTACCAATATTCGTAATACAGGGACGGCTTTCAGTATATTTCAGGGTAGAAATACATTGTTTTCTATTTTTATATCTTTACTTTTGTCCGGGTTGTCCTTGTGGCTTTATAAAAATTGGAACAAACTTAGCAAACTTCAACAATATTCTTTTTGTTTAATTGTTGCCGGCGGGCTTGGCAATCTTATAGACAGATTGTTCCGTGGAGCTGTTGTGGATTTTCTTGATTTTGGAATTACTTCTTTAAGATGGCCTGCGTTTAATATCGCCGATTCTTGCATTTCTGTAGCGGTGTGGTTTATTCTTGCTGATATGTTAATCAAAAAGAAACAGAGAAATAATTAATGCATCCAATTCTTTTCAGTTTTGGCGGGATCACAGTCTTTTCCTATGGGTTTATCGTAGCATTGGCTTTTGTCGCGGCTTTTTCATATCTGTCTCATTCGTTGAGCAAATCAAAAGAAAGAATGTTTTTGCAAGATGAACTATATTCTTTGGTTGCGCGCATGATTGTTTTTGGAGTAATAGGTTCAAGATTTCTTTTTATTCTTATAAATTTACGAGAATTTATGTCAGCCCCTTTAGATATTTTTAAAATATGGAAAGGCGGACTTGTTTACTACGGCGGCTTGTTTGCGGCTTTAGTTTTTATAACAATGTATGCTAAAGAAAAAAAAATACAAATATTTGAACTTGTCGATTTTTTTGTTCCGGCATTAGCTTTAGGGCATGCTATAGGCCGAATTGGTTGTTTTTTTGCAGGATGTTGCTATGGAAGGGAAAGTAATCTTCCGTGGTCTGTTGTGTTTGAAGACAAGCATTCTTTAGCCGTCGTAGGCGCGCATTTGCACCCAACGCAAATTTACGAAGCTCTTGGCAATTTTGCATTGTTCATGTTTTTACATTTTTATTCAAAAAAAGAACATAAAACTGGCGCGGTTTTAGCTCTTTACTTTATGTGTTATGCCGTTTTAAGATTTATTGTTGAATTTTTTCGCGGAGATTATCGCGGAATTCAGTATTTTGGATTATCTATATCGCAGGCAACGTCTATATTTTTGTTTATAACTGGAGTCTGTATATATGCAAGAACGAGAAAAAATAGAATACAAAAAGTTTGAAATGGAAAGAGTTGATTCTTATTTAGCTTTAGTATATAAAGATTATTCCCGCTCATATTTTCAAAAGCTTGTCGATAAACAGAAAATTTTTGTAAATGGTAAAGTCGTTCTTTCAAGCTATAAATTGAAACGCGGCGACATTATAACGTTTGAATTTGAGAAAGAAGAAAAACTTAAAATACATCCTGAAAAGATAAAGCTCGACATTGTATATGAAGATGATGATATAATTGTTGTAAACAAACAGGCTGGGATTGTGGTTCACCCTTCGTATGGACACAAATCAGGCACTTTGCTTAACGCCTTAATGGCGCATTCTGATGGGAAATATAATTCTTATTTGGTACACAGGCTTGACAAAGATACCTCAGGGCTTATTATTTTTGCAAAAAATGAAAGAGCCAAAATAAGCATTTCAAAACAGTTGCAAAACCGAGCCGTTAAGAAGATGTATTATGCTGCAGTAAAAGGCGCTATTGTAGAAAATAAAGGGAGAATAGAAGCTCCGCTTGGAAGGTCTGCGCAAAATAGAAAGCTTATGTCGGTAAATCCTTTGGCAAAGAAAATGGCTATTACAGAATTTAATGTTGTTGCAAGGAAAGATGGATATACTTTAGTAGATGTAAGAATTATTACGGGTAGAACGCATCAAATAAGAAGTCATATGAAATATATAAACCATCCCGTTATTGGCGACCAACAATACGGCGGCCCAGAAGTTATTGATGGCAAAGAATATAAAAGACAAATGCTACACGCTCACAGCATAACTTTTACCCACCCAAGCGCGTCAAAGACTATAAATTTTACCGCTGAACTTCCCGAGGACATGAGAGAAATATTTAATAAAATTTAATATTCACGCAAACTATTTGTGTGTTTTATGGCGCAATCACATTGTTAGCAGAAAACCTACCGATAACTAAATTAATATGTCAAGACCTCAAAAAAGAGATGGAAAAAATGAAAAAGTTAATCGGCGCGCTTGTGTTGTTGAATTGTATTGCCGCTGTGTCTTGTTATGTGAAAAACCTCAAAAACACATACTGCGCATTTTGAAAGTTGGCGCAACGAAGTTAAAGGCGCATGTTGGTTTTGAATAAACCCCATTATCCCGACTCTTTATTATTCCCTATTCTTTTCTCAGTTTAATCGTCCTTCTTAATCTCTCAGTCGTCATCCTTAGACTCCTTGCCCATGCTCGCGCACTTTCTCGCATTGTCTAACCGCTTTTTAAGATTCTTTTGCAATTCCTCTACCTTATTACTGCATTCTTCTGCATCATTCTTGCACTTTCCTACATCTGCATCAACTGGCTCTCTATTCACGCACACATTAATCGCATTAAAGATTTCCTTATTAGCTTCCGCCTCAGAAAGATTATGGGGAAGGGTGGCTTTTAAATCGAATGATACGTTATCCTTAAGGCAATGCGTCTCTAACATGCACGCCACTGAATATTGCCTGCATGTTTCTTGGTCTAACAGGTTAGCATTGTCAATCGCCAAAATTAGCGATTTTAATTCCCCAAAACATTTTTTTGTTTCGACTTTCTCATTCCGATTTAATGGACTTATATTATCGCCTTTGTTTTTTTCGCACGAAGACAACGCAAAACAAACAAAGGCGATAATATAAGTCCATTAAATCGAATGATACGTTATCCTTAAGGCAATGCGTCTCTAACATGCACGCCACTGAATATTGCCTGCATGTT
>JAIXNA010000002.1:10200-16639 GCA_020328135.1 Candidatus Endomicrobiellum dinenymphae | reverse complement strand
ATTTTTGAATCTATTTTATGGAAACCTGCTATTGTTTGGAATGTTAAAAAAATTGAAGTTTTAAACCCAATCAAATGGTTTTCTATCATAATATTCTTTTAACGCTAACGCTTGTAAATTAATACCTCCTTGCTATCCCAAGCGGGCACATCGATTATGCCATTTTCCATTTTTGCAAAAAACCATAAGGCTTGCGGAGATTGTAAATTTTTGAAATCCATATCATAAAGCATAATTCCTAAATCTTTCGTTTCATCAATAGGGGCAACTTTATCTTCTTTGGGATTAATCAATTTGAAACCTGCAGAAAATTCTCTACAGCCTAAATAAGGTTGATTAAAACATTGTCCTCTACTCGCCCGTCTTTCAAACATAGAAGCATATTTGGACTCTGTTTCATCTTCTCCGTTAAGAATTTCCTCTTTTAACTTTTTCTTTGTATGTTCGTATAAAACATTACGCAGATGATTTTCTCTTTCCTCTTGAGGTATAAAATCAAATTCCGCATATATTCTATATTTGACATCTTTAAGACATAAAGTAGCTCTTTGTTGAATACTATCTTGAGTATAAATACATTCTTTACCAACTGAAGCAATAGCTCCAACTTCATTACGCCGAATAGAAAACCATTTGATTGGGTTTAAAACTTCAATTTTTTTAACATTCCAAACAATAGCAGGTTTCCATAAAATAGATTCAAAAATTGCCCTTGCCGCAGATGGAGTTATAATATCATAACTTACTCTTTCAACTTTCATTTCAGGTCTTGTAAAACAGGCATAATCACCCCAAACTTCTAAACAAAAACCTTTCATTTTTTACCCCTCTTTCTTTATATATTCCATTTATCTAAACCATAATTTTCATCATAAATAGCCAAACCAACATCATCTTTGTAAAAACTTGTTGTATCTTGCGCAAAAATTCCGTCTTGTATTTCTTCAAGTAATCCTTTTGCTCTTATTTCGTCAAACATTTTCGGCGGAATATTGACCGTATATCTCTGCAAAGAACGCATTAGATTTTTACTTATACCCGCGTATTTAAGGGTTTTCAGTAAATTCTTGCTTTTATCATCATAGCTAACAATAACTGTTTTACTGCATTTATCATCAATAATATTAAATTTTTTGGCATAGGATGCAAATTGAAAATTACCATCCACTGCGTCATTTATCAACTGCTCTTTTAGCTCATCATCTCCAACAGAGTTTACTTTACTTATTAAAAGCTCAAAAAACTTTTTAGATGTTTCGGCGCTGCCAATATTAAAATTGTCATCATACATCATTTCTTTTGTAGTATCGCCACTTTTACGCATTAAACCAACAGGCAAAGCTGTAGGCGGATTAAAAACAAAAACTTCACCTATTTCTAAGTTGCCTTCTCTATTACATCTACCTGCCGTTTGAACTATTGACGGTAATCCTGCAAAAGCTCTAAATACAACAGGAAAATCAATGTCAACACCAGCTTCTATTAACTGCGTACTTATTACTATAATCTCTTCGTTGTTTTTTAACTTTTCTTTTATTAAAGCTATTTTTTTACTTCTATGTTCTGCGCACATTAAAGCAGATAAATGAATACTTCCTTTCGGCATTAATTTATACAAATTAAAACAATCTTTTCTTGTATTTACCACGCACAAAACTTGTTTATATTGTTTCAGTTGTTTGGCGACATCTTCCCAACTTTCGCTTTTAGAATCTTTTTGTGGGAAATTATAAGTAACTCTTTTAAGTTTATTATACAGATCCATAGAAGGCGGTATTATTTTCTCTACACATTTTATATTTTTAAAATACGGTTGTGTAGCAGTAGAAAAAACAATAGAACATTTATAATTATCCACTAACTGCCGCATAATATCTTCAACCGGATATAATAATTCAGTAGGCAATATTTGAGCTTCGTCTAAAATAATTACGCTGTTTATTATATTGTGCAATTTTCTGCATTCACTCGATCTATTAGCATATAAAGATTCGAAGAATTGCACATTAGTCGTAACAATAACGGGAGCGTCCCAATTTTCACAAGCTAAACGAGATTTTTCAGTTTCTTTGTCGGGATCAATATTGCTGTGATGTTCAATAACGTTATCTTCGCCAAAAATATCTCTTAAAATTTTGGACGTTTGCTCTATAATTGAAGTATATGGAATTACGTATATTATTCTTTTTTTACCGAATTCTAACGCATTCCCAAATGCAAAAGCTACCGAAGACAATGTTTTCCCGCCACCCGTTGGAACCGTAAGTTCAAAAAAACCTTCCTTATCTATTGCCTTTTGTTCACAAGCTCTAAGTATTTCAATACGAATTTTATTTAAATCTGTCTGTGGGTTATCATATTTTTTCATATACCGAAAAAATTTACTTGAAAGTTCTGAAATAGAATCAAAATTGCCCCTGTCTTTTTGTCCACAATTTATATGGTTTTCCGTATCAATAAAATCTGCGTCAACAAGGCAAGAGTAAAGCATTCTTAGCCATAAATGTAAATCATGCGGGAGCTTTTTTAAAGCCGGAGGCATTAAATTATTTCTCAAATCAATAAGATTGCTTTTCACATATTTTTCCACTTGTTCATCAAAATATTTTTTATCGCCTTTTTCGCTAAGTCTATAACTAATTGAACTCTTTACACCATACCAATCACTTAATCCAGCATGATGTCCAGCTATACAATATGCCAAAATTTTACCTACATCATCATTGTATTTCTCTATTGCAAAAATAGCTCCTGCTCCAGAATGATTAGTTTTTTTAACATAAACCCCATCTTCATCAGAATCTTTATTAGACGATTCTTCCAAATATTTTTGAAAGTCATCAGACGCTTTACCTAAATCGTGCAAAAATCCAATATTATACGCCCAATCAGATGAATCAAATTCTTCTGCAAATTTAGAAGATTGTGCTGCAACATTTGCAAGATGATCTGCTAATGACTGCCATTCACCCTTACTATTTGCAGAGTGTGCGTAAATTTCTTTTTTCATAATATATGACACTCCTGTAGTTTCCGAAACTGTATTAACTATACCCTCCCTACTCTTCATAGTCGATAAAAAAATACCAAATATCCAAGGCAAAAACAAATTTGAGACAACTCCAACACTGATCGCGCCCGTTATGGACGCGATATCAGCCCTACAAAGTGATAAAAACAACACAACGATTATTTCAATTCACGTACCCTACATTTCTCATAAAGTACGACTCTTTTCAATTCCAAAATTATTTTAACAAATTTTTTGCCTAATTCTAGTATTTCTTTTAACACACCTTTCGATATACAGTTAATTTTTTTAAAATTCTTCAACTACACAGCGATTGAACTATACTCAATTTATCAAATTTCAAGCACAATGTCAAATGTTTTTTGACCTCCATTCATATTCATCTCAAAAACTCAGAGACAGTATATGCTACATATTTTGCAGCTTTCGGTAAAGTTGTTTCATCGATATTGAAACTACTGTGATGCCAAGGGTATGATGTGTTTTTGTTTTTTGAAGTTCCTATGTAAATAAAATTACCAGGAATAACGCGTAAATATTCCGAAACATCTTCGCCGCCCATAGACGGATTATCTAATATTTCTACATTATTTTCACCGTAAAATTCTTTTGCTGTTTTAACGCAGGCTTCTGTGATTTCATACGTATTAATAAGAGGTTCTCCTATTGCATTATATTCAGCAACACATTTAACATCATAAAATATTTCTATTCCCTTCAGTTTCTTTAAAATATTAGTCTTTATTAGATCTCTTGTTTTGCTGTTAAGAGTTCTCACTGTACCTTCTAATGTTACTTCCTTGCAAATTATATTGCATGCGTCTCCGCCGGAAATCTTTCCAAATGTTATAACTGCATGCTCTAGAGGATCAAGCTCTCTTGAAATAATACTTTGAACCATGCTAATAAATGCCGATGCTGCAACCATTGCGTCTTTCCCTTGATGAGGATACGCGCCGTGCGCTATTTCGCCAGTAATTTTTATCTTTAATTTATCGACAGCTGCCATCATTGCGCCGTATTTAAAACCTATTTTTCCTGACTTAAGCCATGGACTAACATGCACGCCTAAAATAAAGTCTATATCAGGATTTTTTAAAGCCCCGCCTTTAAGCATCAGTTTTGCGCCACTGGAAGTTTCCTCATTTGGTTGAAAAATAAATCTAACATTACCTTTTAACTCATTTTTTTTCTGTTGCAAAAGTTTTGCCGCGCCAAGCATTATTGCAACGTGAGCATCATGCCCGCAAGCATGCATAATCCCTGTTTTTGTTGATCTATATTCGATATCATTATTTTCACAAATAGGCAACGCATCCATGTCTGCTCTTAAAGCTATCGTTTTTCCCGACTTCGAGCCTTTGATAGCGCCTATCACACCTGTTTTACCTGCGCATTTATACGGTATTTTTAGTTCTTTAAGTTTTGATTCAATAAATTTTGCAGTATTATACTCATTGCCGCCAAGTTCAGGATTTTTATGGATATGTCTTCGTATTTCTACAATCTCTTGATCTAAAGTCACTTTATATCTCCTAAAATTAATTTATTTAATGGATGATATTTGTTTGATTACGTAACAAATATCTTCTGCAATATCGCTTGAAATAACGCCCGTTTGACCTTTATCTTTTTCAACAAATTCACCCGCAAGTCCATGAACAAAAACTGCAAATTTTGCCGCTTCAAAAATGTCGTCTGTAATATTTACAAAAGAAGCTATAACGCCGCTTAAAACATCGCCACTTCCGGCAGTTGCCATGGCAGGCGTGCCGGTGTTATTTTTATATATCTTTTTACCTGAAACTACAAGCGTATTATTACCCTTTAAAATACATATTAAAGAGTTTTCCTTTGAAAATTCTGAAACCATTTTTTCTCTATTGTTTTTTATTAAATCGCTTTTTATATTTAAAAGTTTAGACAGCTCGCCTAAATGCGGCGTTACTATAAGTTTAGCTTTTATATTTTTTAGTTCATCTAAAACGCCATTAAAACAGGCAAGTCCAGAAGCATCTAAAACAACGGCGACATCTATTGAAGAAAGAATTTGTTTAATAAACTTACGCAGAGCGTTATTGCCCGCTTTTAATCCCGGACCTATTACAACTGATGAAACTTTTCTAGCTTTTACAAAATCAATGATATCAGATGCTGTTTCATATACATAAAACATTATTTCCGGTTTTGAAATCGCGGAAACTTGGTTTAAAAATTCATCTTTAACGGCATAAGTTACAAGACCGGCGCCTGAGCGCAATGCCCCTAAACATGATAATATGCCAGCTCCGGGCATAGTTCTAGAACCTGCTATTACCAAAACATGACCATAGTCATACTTATGACTGTCAGATTTTCTTTTTAACTTTGAAATAAAATTTTTAATTTCTCGTTCTTTCATAAAATATTTTAAAATACTATTGCTACAGCTACTACACACTTATCCGTATGAGATAAAGATACGTCTATTTTTTGATATTTTTTATTTTTAATATAGACTTGTGGTTTTCCATTTTTAGTATTTTGAATAGAAACATCCGCGGCAACAAGTTTTTTATTTCTAGAACTTAAAGCCTTCCAAACAGCTTCTTTAGCCGCAAAACGAGCCGCCAAATGCTGCGCTGCATTTTTTTTTGGTAAAGAATAAAGTATTTCTTCTTCTGAGAAAATACGTTTTAAATATTTTTTATCTTTTAAACATTTATTAAACCTTTTAACTTCCTCGATATCAATACCTATATTCATCTCAAACCCCCATGCGTTTTTGTCAGTTCTTTCACTTGGTTCACGATTACGTTTGAGAATTCAAACGACGCTTCAAATAACATTGCGCGAAAAGTAGAGTATTTGAGTTTAAGCGATGCTTGCAACAGCGAAGTTTGCTGAAGTACGCAAATGAACCGGCGCGTAAGGCAGCCTAAACTCAAAAAGACGAAACGCAATTATTCTACAGTGACGGATTTTGCCAAATTCCTTGGCTGATCTACATCGCAACCCAACAACGCCGCAATATAGTAAGACAAAAGCTGTAAAGGAATTACCGTCATGAGAGGCGATACAAATTCATTAGTTTTAGGAATATAAATTACGTAATCGCTTTTTTGTCTAATTTCTTCATCGGACTCATTTGCTATAGCTATGATAGTTCCACCCCTAGCTTTTGCTTCTTCTATATTTGAAATTATTTTTTTATATATTTTACTTTCAACAGCTATCGCAACTATTGGCATAGACTCGTCAATTAACGCTATGGGACCGTGTTTCATTTCGCCCGCGGCATACCCTTCAGCATGTATATAAGAAATTTCTTTAAGTTTTAACGCTCCTTCCAAAGCAACAGGATAATTTACGTGTCGTCCCAGATATAGAAAATCTCTTTTATGCTCAAACGTTTTTGCAACAGCATTT
>JAIXNA010000002.1:0-10190 GCA_020328135.1 Candidatus Endomicrobiellum dinenymphae | reverse complement strand
CCGATTTTTACAGGAATTTCCCACAATTCTTTTAAATATTTTTTTATCTCACTGTTAGAGAGAGTTCCTTTTTTAGATGACCAGTCTAGAGCAAGAATATAAAGAGCAGTCAACTGCCCTGTAAAAGCTTTTGTTGAAGCAACGCCTATTTCGGGACCGCAATGCGTATAAATTACATGCATTGCTTCACGACTTATACTTGAACCAACAACATTACATATCGCAATAGTTTGGCAGCCTTTACTTTTAGCAAGTCTTAAAGCTGCTAAAGTATCTGCAGTTTCGCCTGATTGCGAAATAACTATAACTAAAATCTTTTCATTTAATATTGGTTCTCTATATCTAAACTCTGAAGCAATATCAACTTCAGTGGGAATTTTTGCAAAATTTTCAAACAAAAACTTTGAAACAAGTCCGGAATGATAAGATGTGCCACATGCTACAATATAAATATTTGAAATGTTTTTAATATTTTCTTCTTTCAGTTTAACTTCTTCAAGATAAACCCTTCCCTCGTCCGGATAAATTCTTCCTCTAAACGTATCTTCAATCGTACGAGGCTGCTCAAATATTTCTTTGAGCATAAAATGTTTATAGCCGTCTTTTTCAGCCTGCACAGCATCCCATTTAATATTTTTTATTTCTCTATTTTTTATATTACCTTCGATATCTTCCACAACTACTGTATCGGCAGTAATTTCTGCAACATCGCCGTTTTCAAGAAAAATCATATTACGCGTATAAGGTAATAACGCGGGAATATCTGAAGCTAAAAAGTTTTCGCCATCGCCTACACCAACAATTAGAGGAGCATCTTGCCTTGCGCACACTATTTTATCCGGCTCGTCCTTGCATATTATTCCAAGTGCATAAGATCCTTTTACTTCGCTCAAAGTCTTTTGAACGGCATGGAATAAATTCTTATTGTAATGCTTTTTTATAAGATGCGCTATTACTTCCGTATCAGTCTCGGATTTAAATTCTTTTCCTTTTTCTTGAAATTTCGTTTTTAGTTCAACATAATTTTCTATTATGCCATTATGAACAATAACAACGCTTTTGGTTGGATCTGTATGCGGGTGAGCATTTTCTTCAGACGGTCTTCCATGTGTAGCCCAACGCGTATGCCCTATAGCTATATTTGCGCTTATGGGATTTTTTTTAAGATTTTCTTTAAGATGACAAAGCTTACCGGTGCTTCTTCTTATCTGAAGTTCTTTATCTATCACAACGGCAATACCTGCAGAATCATAACCTCTATATTCAAGTTTTTTCAAGCCATTAAACACAATATCTACAGCATTTTTTTTACCTATATACCCAACAATTCCACACATATTCTAGTCCTTATTGATAAGCTCTTTCATATCTTTAACAGCAGTCGCAAGACCTGTAAATATTGCTTTGGCAACAATTGAAAAACCAATATTAAACTCGTTCATCCCTGAAATTTTACAAATTTGTTTTGCATTGTCGTAATCTAATCCATGTCCTGCGTTTAACGAAAGTTTTTTTTGTATTGCCGTTTGAGACGCATTTAAAATTCTTTCAAGCTCTGTTCTAAAATTGGAAGAAATTGCGCCGTTTTCTTTGAAAAACTTTGCGTATTTTCCTGTATGCAGTTCCACCGCATCGGCGCCTATTTCGCTACAAGCCAAAACCTGACTCACGTCAGCATCTATAAACATGCTAACAACAATTCCTGCTTTTTTAAGTCTTGCAACAACATCCGCAAGATTTTTTTTATTGGATTTAACGTCTAATCCGCCTTCTGTGGTAAGCTCTTGTCTTTTCTCAGGAACTATGCACGCAAAGTCAGGTTTTACGTCAACGGCAATCTTAATTATTTCCTCGTTTGCCGCCATTTCAAAGTTTAATTTTGTCTTTATGGATTTTCTTAAACCATAAATGTCAAAATCTTGGACATGCCGTCTGTCCTCTCTTAGATGCGCTGTTATGCTATCCGCGCCGGCTTCTTCACAAATTTTGGCGGCTTCAATTACTGACGGAATTTCTTCTTTTCTTGCCTGTCTTAATGTTGCTATATGATCTATATTTACGCCTAGCTTTATCATTTTACATCCTAGTAGATTCTATTTCCATCGCAGCGACATTCGCTATATTTTCTGCTATTGTCTTAATTTGTTTTGCATCTTTACCTTCAACCATAACTCTTAAAAGATTTTCTGTACCAGAATATCTAACCAACACACGTCCGTTACAATTTAACAATTTCTCAAAACCTTTAATAAGTTTACAAGTCTTTGGAAGTTTTTCTATAGGAACTTTTTTTGAAACTGTTTTATTTATAAGCGCTTGCGGGAATTTTTTAATTACGCTCATAAATTCCGACATAGTTTTATTTGTGTCGCATAACGCCGAAAGAAGAATGATCGCGCTTAACATTCCATCACCGGTGGGCAAAATATCTTTTAATATAAAATGTCCCGACTGCTCTCCCCCAAACGACGATTTATATCTTTTCATACCTTCCATAACATATCTATCGCCAACTTTTGCAGATACAACATTTATCTTCTCTCGTTTCATTGCTTGCAAAAGGCCTGTATTTGCCATTACAGTGGTTAATAAAATATTATTTTTAAGTTTCTTTTTACTCTTAAGCCACATTGCCAACGAAGCAAGAAAATAATCGCCATCTCTTATTGCGCCCTTTTCGTCAATACATATTAACCTGTCAGCATCGCCATCAAACGCAAAACCGCAAAAAGCATCACATTCTTTTACTTTGCTTGCCGCATATTCCGGATACAATGCCCCACAATTTAAATTTATGTTCTTGCCATCTGGTTTGACGTTTAAAGCGACAACTTCTGCGCCAAGTTTTTTTAAAACATAAGGTACAGATTTATAAGCTGATCCATTAGCGCAATCTACAACTATAGTTTTTCCCTTAAGATTCTTACCTGAAAAATTTTTTAAAATAAAGTTTTCATAAAGTTTTAAAAATTTAGAATCTTCTCTTACAGATATTTTTTTCTTTGTAACAACAGCTTTTAAATTTATATATTTTTTTACTTTATGTTCAATTTTTTCTTCTATTGAATTAGCAAGTTTCAATCCTCTTGAATTAAAAAGTTTTATGCCATTGTCCACATAGCGATTATGGCTTGCAGATATCACTATCGCCGCTGAATATTTACCATTTCGCGTAAGCAAAGAAGCCGAAGGCGTAGGCATAACGCCGCCAAAAACTGGATTTGCCCCGGCGCTTACGAGTCCTTTTGTAAGTTCGCTTTGTATTCTTTTCCCTGATTCTCTCGTGTCGCGAATGATGAGAATATGTCTTTTGTTGCCAAGCGTTTCGGCTATAGATTTCCCAATAATTTCAAGAGTTGCATTGTCAAACGGAAATACGGAAGAATTACCTCTGATACCATCGGTTCCAAATAGCTTCATTACATGTACCCTGCGTACAACCAAACAAAAAAAGCAAGCGCTAAAGCAAGCAATTTAAGCTGCCAATTCTTTTTTATTTTAATAAACAATTTTTTCATTTCGATTTTAAAACCTCGCCGCTTGTATTAATTATTTCTTTAAGTTTTGAAGTCGATACATTGCCGTATAATTTCCCCTTATACGCAACAGATATTCGTCCTGTTTCTTCAGAAACAACAATTATTATCGCGTCTGTTACTTCGCTTAAACCAAGCGCAGCTCTATGTCTTGTTCCAAATATTTTTACGCTAGTATCGTGACTTAATGGCAACAAACAACCCGCTGCTGAAATTTTACCGTTAAAAACGATTACCGCCCCATCGTGCAACGGAGCAGATTTGTTTTTAAAAATTGAAAGCAAAAGTTCATTTGAAATATCTGCGTTTAAAGTTATACCCGTTTCAGTAAAATTTTTTAAGCCTATCTCGTTTTCTATTGCTATGAGTCCGCCCATCATAGACGAACTTAATCCTTCCACAGCTTCTACAATCTCCGTAACATAAGAATTTTGTATTTTGTTTTTTGAACCCCACAACTGACCGCCTATTTGCGCTAAAACATTACGTATTTCCGTTTGGAATATAACCGCAAATATAATAACTGCAGCCAACCAAAAATTATCCAAAAGCCATGACAACGCTTTTAAATGTAATACGTCTCTTGAAACGACGGTAAGTCCTAAAATAAACAATATGCCGGCGACAATTTGTATTGCTCTTGTCCCCTTAATAACAAGGATAACTCTATAAAATATCATTGTAAGTATGAGAATATCTAAAATATTAACTACGTATGTACTGTAAAGACGCGTAATAGTTCCCATTTATACTCCTCTGAAAGTTTCAATTATTTTTAAAACATTAACTGTTTCCTTTACGTCATGAACTCTTATAATGTCTGCGCCGCAAAAAACTGTAAGAAAATTTGCCGCAATAAATGCCGTTTTATCTTCTCCCGCAAGCGATCTTACAAACTTCTTTCTAGACACTGCGCCCACGACTGCGCCAAGCGTTGACAAAACATCAATATTTTTTATCAATTCAACATTGTGTTTTACAGTTTTTCCAAAACCCGGACCCGGATCAACTGCAATACGTTCTGCTTTTATACCAAAACCCATTGCATATTCTTTACGCTTAAATAGAAATTTATATACTTCAGACGTGCAATTCTTATATTCAGGATCTGTCTGCATATTTTTAGGAACGCCCTTCATATGCACAAGTATTACGCCAGCTTTTGTGTCTGCAATAAGTTTTGCGAGTTTTTCCTTCCCTTTTCTCAAGGCAAAAATATCGTTTATAATATCGGCGCCTTCAGCAAGAGCAACTTTTGCCGTTTCGTATTTGTACGTATCAACAGAAATCGGAATCTTAACATTTTTACGTATCTTTTTTAGAGCGGGGATTAATCTGTTTATTTCCGTTTTTGCATTTATGAGTTTTACGCCGGGTCTTGAAGATTCTGCCCCTATATCTATAATACCGGCGCCAAATTTTTCAAACTCCATTGCTTGCTTGCAAGCTTTATCCGAATCGATAAGCCCATCTCCGGAAAAGGAATTCGGATCCATATTTACAATGCCCATAACTACAGTTTTTGATAAATCTAATGTTTTTTCTTTATATTTAAAAACTTTCCTTTTGTTTATTACATTGTCCAAACTTAATGAGACTTCTTTTAAACCAAATGATTGTAAGCGAAGTTTATTTACTAACTTTTCAATTTGATTGATAGCTGCAAACAAGACTACATCAGAAACACCTTGTTTAAACCTGCTGACATCTTCGCTCACGGCGGCATCAGCCCCAACAGAAATGGCATCTTGTTTTAAAATATTTGCCGCCCTATTGTCTATTTTTTCAATAACTATCGCAACAATAACGCCTTTTTTTGCAAGATGCTCGCAAACAGAAACATTACACCTCGTATTTTTGACAAGAGTTTTGGCGTCGTTAAAATTATTTACTACTGCTTTTCTTATAATCATTTGTTACCCGTTCAAAGAAACAGCTGGATTCTTCGCTTCGCTCACAATGACAACAACAACGATGACAACAACTATGTGGATTCCCATTTTAATGGAAATGACAGCAACGAATCAAGCCAGGAATGACAAAACGACAACACTTATCGTCTTCAGGCTTCAAGATTTGAGACGAAGCGAAGAAAAACTAGAGCGCGGCGTACTGTAAGTAAGGCGGAGCGAACAGTACATAAGTTCCCATTTTTTCAAAGCTATAGTCCAAATCTAAAAGCCGCTATAGTTAATTTTTTAAGAGCGACATAACTTCACCGCGTGTCCTTACATCTTTCAAGAATGTTCCTCTCATAGCTGAAGTAATCATCTTTGAACCCGGTTTTTTAACGCCTCGCATTGTCATGCATAAATGCTCCGCTTCAATTACAACCATGACGCCATGAGGCTCTACCGACCGCATTATAGTGTCTACTATTTGTTTTGTAAGTCTTTCTTGAAGTTGTAGTCTGTTTGCAAAAACTTCAAACAGTCTTACAAGTTTTGATACGCCTATTACCTTATCTTTTTTAGGGATATATGCAACATGCGCTTTGCCAAAAAAAGGAAGCAAGTGATGCTCGCATAAAGAATAAAATGAAATGTCTTTAACTAAAACTATTTCTTCATGATCTTCCGTTGTATAATGGGCAGAGACAAGTTCTAAAGGATCAACAGCATTTCCGGACAGCGCTTCTTTATAAAATTCGGATACTCTTTCGGGAGTACGATTAATACCTTCTCTACTTAAATCTTCTCCAAAAGACTCAAGCAAAAGTTTTATAGCCAGCTGCGCTTTTTTTTCATCAAAATTAAATGTTTTCACCTTGTATTCTTCCGCCTGCAACATTACCTTTTATGATTTTTTCCTCAGCGACAGTCTCTTTTTTGTCTATTTCAGCTACGGCGGACTTTGTGTCAAAAGAAGACAAATCTTCGCCTTCCATAATTTTATTTATATCTCCACTGTTTAAACTTTCCCTCTCTAAAAGATAATCCACAAGTTTGCTTAAAATATTCATATTATCTTTAAGAAGAGTAGTCGCCTTTTTCCTCGCACCGTCTATAATGTTCTTAACTTCTTCATCTATAAGTTCAGAAGTTTTTCCTGAATGCCTTGCATCTTTAGAAATATCTCTTCCTAAAAACACCTCTTCATTTGGTCTTTGCAAAGCCATAGGTCCTACTTTATCACTCATACCAAATTCTGTAACCATTCTCGTTGCGATTTCTGTTGCTTTAGAAATATCATTCTGAGCACCAGTGGTAATCTCCAAAAATACAAGTTCTTCTGCAACGCGTCCGCCAAATAATATCGCAAGTCTGTCTAAAAGTTCTGTTTTTGAAGTTAAATACTTATCTTCTTCAGGAAGTTGCAATGTATATCCTAAAGCGGGTCCACGCGGAACTATAGAAACTTTATGCACAGGATCTGCCGAAGGCAACAATTTTGCAACAAGTGTATGACCCGCTTCGTGATAAGCAATAATTTTCTTTTCTTTGTCAGACATTAAACGCGATTTTCTTTGAGGCCCTGCAAGAATTCTATCTATTGATTCTTCCATGTTTTTCATGCTTACAGTTTTTTGATTATTCCTTGCGGCAAGCAAAGCCGCCTCATTTACAAGATTTGCAAGATCTGCGCCGACAAATCCCGGTGTTCTCCTTGCTATAACATTTAAATTTATATCGCTGTCAAGCTTTATTTTCCTTACGTGCACGGCAAGAATTTCTTCTCTATCTTTCAAAGCAGGGCTTGGAACAACAACTTGTCTGTCAAATCTTCCCGGCCTTAAAAGAGCAGGGTCCAAAACATCAGGTCTATTTGTGGCAGCAATCAAAATTACGCCCTCTTTGGTATCAAAACCATCCATTTCAACAAGAAGTTGATTTAATGTTTGCTCCCTTTCATCGTGTCCGCCGCCTATGCCTGCAAATCTATGTCTTCCCACAGCATCTATTTCATCTATAAACAATAAACACGGAGCAGATTTTCTGCCTTGTCCAAATAAATCTCTCACTCTTGAAGCGCCAACGCCGACAAACATCTCCACAAATTCTGAACCGCTTGACGAGAAAAAAGGAACGCCCGCTTCACCTGCTACAGCTTTTGCAAGTAAAGTTTTACCTGTTCCCGGAGATCCAAAAAGCAAAACGCCTTTAGGAATCTTCCCGCCGAGTTTTTGAAATTTTGCGGGATCTTTTAAAAATTCTATTATCTCTTGTAGCTCTTCTTTTGCTTCATCGCAACCTGCAACATCTTTAAAAGTAACTTTTTTTGCCGTGTTATTTCCGGCAAGTTTTGCCCTCGTTTTGCCAAAAGACATGACTTGTTTACTCCCACCTACCATGCCGCGCATCTTCCAAAACCACAATAAAATTAAAAGAATTATAGGCCCCCAACTAAAAAGCAAAGGCCTAAACCAA
The DNA here is from genome assembly GCA_020328135.1 of Candidatus Endomicrobiellum dinenymphae. Lineage (GTDB taxonomy): Bacteria > Elusimicrobiota > Endomicrobiia > Endomicrobiales > Endomicrobiaceae > Endomicrobiellum > Endomicrobiellum dinenymphae. The sequence goes on along the minus strand of JAIXNA010000002.1, from coordinate 2,287 downwards.
TCATTTTTTTCTGTGGCTGAAAATTCAAGGACTTTATTGTCTTCCATATCTTTTATAAGATTTGGATCTTCCATAGGGGTAGTTTTAAATTTCTTCAAAACACCATCTGTATCTCTAAACTGTCCTCTGATAGAATCCTGAGCGACTAAAACTTTTGACACGCTGCCAGCTTTTATGTACTGTTTGAATTGAGAATATTCAAGATCTACTTCATGCCCCTTCTGACGAGCTGAATTCATAAGCATAAATATAATAATAAAAAGTGTTATCCAGAAGAAGATAAACCATGGATTTTTATTTTTCATCAAACAAGCTCCTTTAATATCCCTATTATAGGGTAATCCTCTGAAAAATCCGTTGCAATCTAAACCATAACCTACAATAAAATCATCGCCAACTTCAAAGCAAGCGTATTCAACGTCTATTTCCGTTTTATGAACACATTTTTTATCAAGCAAAATGCATGTTGCTATACTTTTAGGTTTTTTAAACGCAATTTCTTGTTTCAAAAAATCTAAAGTTATACCGGTATCTAGAATATCTTCAATTATAATTACGTCTTTACCAATAATATCTTATTTAAATCCTGAAAGAATCTTCGCTTTCTCTTTAGAATACGTACCTACATAAGAACTTATAGATATGAAATCTATCTTACACTTTATATCCAACTCACGCGCGAGATCTGCGCAAAAAAAACAAAACTGCCGTTTAAAACCGAAACGAGCAAAACTTCTTTATCCTTAAAATCTTTAGATATCTGTGCGGCCACTTCAGAAACTCTGTTTTGTATAACTTCTTCAGACAAAAGAACACCAGCAGCGTATTTATCCTCTATATTCATCACTTAGCATTCCTTATAAAATATGCTTTATTTGACATGATTTTAAAAATCCAACTGGCAGACAACACGTGCTCGGATATATCTGACGACAAAATTTTATGCATTATCAAATTAATATGCGAATTATACTTTTTTTGAGGCAAAATATTTTTTAAAATTCTAAATCTAATCGCTTCATTATACCGTAAAAACGTTGTTAAATCAAGCAAAATTTGATTTTTCTGTATATTCGCGCACTTCTTCAATAATTTATTGGAAATCTCTTCCAAATATGCATCTTCTCGAGCTTGTATGCAGCTTAAAGCAAAAATATGTTCTACCGCCATCGGATTGATTTTTTCACAAACAGGCATAAGTGAAAGACGTATCTTGTTTCGCGTATAAACCTCTGAAAAATTAGATTTATCTATACAAAATGGTAGTTTATGCTCTTTAATATACTCTTCTATCAATTTTCTTTTCACAGTAAGTAAGGGACGGAGTATTGTAAGATTATTACTTATTTTTCTTGTTTGAGGTATCCCGGAGAAACTTCCGCTACCTCTTAAAAGCCACATAAAAACTGTTTCGGCATTATCGTTCGCGTTGTGCGCAGTGGCAACTTTATTGCATTTACGCTTTTTTGCTATGCCCTCAAGAGCTAAATATCTTAAACTCCGACCGGCTGTTTCAGTTGAAGCAGACTTGTCCTTTGAGTACTCTTTTACATTAAGCGTTTCAAGAATACAATCTATGCCGAGCTTGTCCGCAAAATCTTTAACGATTTTTGCCTCTTTTACAGATTCTTTTCTTAAATTATGATCAAAATTCACTACTAAAAGATATATATTAATTTTTTTTGCCAAACGCCAAAACAAGTGAAGCATGCACACAGAATCCATACCGCCCGACACTGCTAAAACAATCCTATCTTTAGATTTAATAAAATTGTTCCGTACAATGTTACGATAAAAAATATCCCATACTTTCATCTCTTAAAAAACCTTCTAAGAAAATGCGGACCTTCAGCAGTTTTAGGAGGAGAAATAAGCTCCGTAAAATTTTTAATAAACGCAATAATATATTTATCGGGGTGTATTGCTATGTATTTACTATGCCACATCGGGCAAAATTTATCTTTAAAATCTCTTAAAGCAGAAAGATTGTACTTAAAATGTTCGGCAAACATAAACATTTTTGCAAAATATTTTATAACATCTCCGCTACTATCCATAGACGAATCATAAGCAAGTCCCATATTAAACCATTTATACCCGTTCGATTTTGCTAACAGAATATTTTTGAACACAATATAAGCGAAGATATCTTTATCGCATTTCACATATCTTACGATTCCGGAAGACATTTCATATTTGTTCTTCGTTTATATTGTGTTCAAAAATATTCTGTTAGCAAAATCGAACGGGTATAAATGGTTTAATATGGGACTTGCTTATGCTTATG
>JAIXNA010000024.1 GCA_020328135.1 Candidatus Endomicrobiellum dinenymphae | reverse complement strand
TTATATTAACTCCATCAGTTAGCGTTTGAATAAAGGATTTATAACTTTCCATTGTAAGAATATAAAATAAAAAATTAATCAAAGACTCTATTCTCATTTGTACAGCAAGTGGTAGTAAAAATCATTTAGGTAAAATTGCTTTAATTGATAAGGAATATGATTATGCTTTTGGCGGATTTATGGGTCAAATAATTCCTGCTAAACAAATGCTCTCTAAATTTTTATTTTATATTCTTACAATGGAAAGTTATAAATCCTTTATTCAAACGCTAACTGATGGAGTTAATATAAATAATTTAAGATTTTCTCAATTATCCGAATTTGTGATACCTGTTCCGACTGTTTCCGAACAGCAAAAAATAGTTTCAAAACTCGATAAACTGTTTGAAAATACAAAGAAACTTGAAGACATAGCAAGAAGAAATCTTCAGAACTCAAAAGATATATTCAACAGCGTTTTGAACGAAACGTTTAGAAATAAGTGGGAAATGAAAAAACTTGGAGATGTTTGCGATGTAATCGCTGGACAATCTCCGGATGGGAAATATTACAATAACAATGGCAAGGGGTTGCCATTTTATCAAGGAAAAAAAGAATTTACAGATAAATATATAGGGTGTCCGACAGTTTGGACGACTGAAATTACAAGAGAAGCCAAAAAAGGCGATATTCTCATGTCTGTACGCGCCCCTGTGGGACCAATAAATTTTGCTACGGAAAAAATATGTATTGGCAGAGGATTGGCTGCTATACGTCCAATAAATGAAAAAGAGTTTTCTAATGATTATTTGTTTTTATTTTTGATAAGTATTCAAGATAAAATAAAAGGCTCTGCTGGAGCTGTATTTGCTTCTATAAATAAAAAACAAATAGAAGATATTTTGGTTTTAGTACCATCGAGGGATGAACAAAAGAGAATAGTTTCAAAACTCGATGAATTATCATTAAGAACAAAAGAATTAGAAGTAATTTATCAAAAGAAAATAAATGATTTAGCGGAACTAAAGCAATCCGCGCTTAAACAAGCATTTTGCTATTAGTTCCCTTTACCCTTGATGGGAAGGGACTTTGAAAGACGCAGTCTTGAAAAGGAGGTTAGGGGTTTATGTTTAACATGCAAATCACCCATCCAAACCCTCGATCTACTCTCTCCTTCAAGTGGAGATGGAAAAAAAAGACAAGGGTGAAGAGAGAAAGTGTAACGGCGAGAACAAAGAACAAATTATTTTAGAGAGGAACCATGAACGAAGCGGAAACTAAGGCTGAACTTATAGATACTAAATTGAAGGACAGCGGCTGGACCGCGGAAAATAATTGTAAAATTTTTCGCGAGTTTCTTATAACTGAATCTAAAGTCGGCATACGTTCTTCTCAAGGGCTTAAAGCAGATTATGTTCTCTCTTATAAAAATGTGAAACTTGCCGTTATTGAAGCCAAGAAATTGTCTTTGTCTGTGAGAGAAGGCGTTGCTCAATCTAAGCTGTATGCTAAAAAATTAAATATTCGTTACGCTTTGGCAAGTAACGGCATGGAAATTTATTATATTGATACGGAAACCGGTGAAGAGAAAAAAATAGACAAATTTCCTTCTCCCGATGAGCTTTATAATAATATTTTTGCTAAGCGAAATGAATGGCGCGATAAATTTAATTCTGTTCCTTTTGAAAACAAAGGCGGTTCAAGATTTGTACGTTATTATCAAGAAATAGCCGTAAATAAAGTTATGCAAGGCGTCGCTGAAAATAAGAATCGCATTTTATTAACTTTAGCCACAGGAACGGGTAAGACTTATATAGCGTTTCAAATTGTGTGGAAACTTTTTAAAACGCGTTGGAATATAAATAAAGACGGCGTAAGGTTGCCGCGAATATTGTTTTTAGCAGATAGAAATATTTTGGCGGATCAAGCGTTTAATACTTTTTCGGATTTTTCTGAAGATGCTTTAAAACGTATTAAGTCTGAAGAAATAAAAAAGACAGGTAAAGTCCCCACAAACGGCAGTATTTTTTTTACAATTTTTCAAACTTTTATGAGTGGCGCGGACAATGTCCCTCATTTTGGTCAGTATCCAAAAGATTATTTTGATTTTATTATAATTGACGAATGTCACAGGGGCGGAGCAAACGATGAGAGTCGTTGGCGTGCTATTTTAGATTATTTTTCACCGGCAATACATCTTGGAATGACGGCTACGCCAAAACGCGATAAAAACGCGGATACGTATAAATATTTTGGCGAGCCCGTATATACTTATTCTCTTAAAGAGGGTATAAACGACGGGTTTTTAACGCCTTTTAAAGTTCGGCGTATTCAAACAACTTTGGATTCCTATATTTATGCTGATGACGACGACGTTATTGAAGGAGAAGTTAAAAAAAACCATGAGTATGTAAGAGAAGAATTCCATCGAGATATTGAAATTGAAGAGAGAGAAAAAAAGTATGTTGAAATTTTTATGAATGAAATAGATCAAAAAGAAAAAACGCTTGTTTTTGGCGCAAATCAAGAACATGCGGCTTTGCTTAGAGATTTAATAAATCAAATTAAAACTAGTAAAACCCCCGATTATTGCGTAAGAGTAACTGCAAACGACGGTGAAATAGGCAATCAGCATTTAAGAGATTTTCAAGATAACGATAAAACAGTCCCTACTATTTTAACGACTTCTAAAAAACTTTCTACAGGAGTTGATGCGAGAAATGTTAGAACTATTGCGCTTTTGCGCTCCGTGAACTCTATGATTGAATTTAAACAAATAATTGGCAGAGGAACAAGACTCTTTGATGGTAAAGAATATTTTACAATATACGATTTTGTCGACGCTTATAAAAACTTTTTAGATCCTCAATGGGACGGCGAACCTATAAACGTTATAGACATTGATGAATCCCCTAAAAAACAGATAAAAAGCGTTAAACAGTCTGATATTATAGAAAAAGAGACCCCGCTTGAACAGTCTGAAAAACAGAAAGTTAAAATAAAATTAGCGGAAGGGAAAGAAAGAGAAATTCAGTATATGGCGCAAACGTCGTTTTGGGAGGCAAGAGGAACTTTTATATCCGCCGAACAATTTTTATGTAAATTGTTCGGTAAATTGCCCGAGCTTTTTACGAGTGAACAAGAGTTAAGAGATATTTGGTTAAGACCGGATACTCGCAAAAAATTTTTAGAGAAACTTGAGCAAGCGGGATATGGACATAAAGAACTTGAAGTTTTACAACAACTTACAAATACTCAAAATAGTGATCTGTTTGACGCTTTAGAATATCTTGCATATAATATTAGACCTTTGACAAGAGCAGTCCGGGCTAAAAGAGCAAAAGAAAAAATATCTAAAGTCGAAGACTTTGAATATAAGCAAAAAGTTTTCTTAGATTTTGTTTTGGATAAATACATAGAAACAGGCATTGAAGAATTAGATCGAGAAAAGTTACCGGAACTTATAAAACTGAAATATAAAACTATTGAAGACGGTATTGGAGAATTAGGCAATATCGAACAAATTAGAGAAACTTTTATATCTTTTCAAAAATATTTGTATTAATAGTCGTTCCATATAATGAAAAACACAATATATTTGGGTTTAGGATCAAATGTTGGAGACAGAGCGGAAAATATTATTTCCGCTTTATCTTTATTGCAAAGTAGTTTGTTTGTAAACGTTAAGAAGATATCCTCTTTTTACGCAACATCTCCAATAGGTCCTAAACAAAGAGGTTTTTATAATATTGTAATTAAAGCGCAAACGGATTTGAGTCCAAACGATTTGCTTTCATTAATAAAACAGTCGGAACATATTTTAGGACGTGTAAAGACAGTAAAATGGGGGCCTCGCATAATCGATATAGATATACTGTTTTTTGGTAAAAAAAATATTAATAATTCTAATCTAATTATTCCGCATAAAGAAATACAAAATAGACTTTTTGTTTTAGCGCCGTTGAGCGAAATAGCCATCAATTTTATACATCCCGGTTTAAAACGTAAAATAATAGATATTTTATGTAGCAAATCATTGATACTTAAAAATCAAAATGTTAAAATCATGCGAGTGTAACCAAACGGAATATAAAACAAAACGTATGAAAAATATTTTACGATGAGAGATAGTCTTTCTGCTATAAAAATGCTTGTCGTTTATAGGTTTTGTTTCCAACCCTTTGCCCTACCCAAGTAGTCGAAGTCTATAACCTCGCTGCTTCCCGGCGCGTTCGTATCTTGCTCTCGCCGCAATATTTGCGCTCCTTATTCGTCGCGCTGCGAATCCCGCAAGGGAAGATGGAAAAAAAGGTAGTGGAAGTGAGAAAAGGCAAAATGGCAAGAGAACAACTGTGACCAACTGACATATATCTTTCATGCGCTTACTGTGGAATATAAAAATGAATAAAAAAACTGTTACTACGATTTTAGATAAAAAACAGGCAAGCGAAAAAACGACAGTGCTCACTTGCTACGATTATGTTATGTCAAAACTTATTTCCTCGCAAGGCATTGATATGTTGCTTGTCGGAGATTCTCTCGGCAATGTCAAACTTGGCTACGAAAATACCCTTCCGGTTACGGTGGAAGATATGATATATCACACAAAGGCCGTAAAAAGAGGAAATGATGGCGCGTTGCTTGTTACGGATATGCCGTTTATGTCTTATGAAATAAGCGTAGAAGATGCCGTAAAAAATGCCGCAAGAATTGTAAAAGATGGCGGAGCCGAAGCTGTTAAAATTGAGGGCGGGATTGAAATTATAAAACAGGTTAAAGCAATTGTTGATGCAAAAATTCCTGTTGTAGGTCATTTAGGTTTAACGCCTCAGGCTATAAATAAGTTTGGAGGGTTTAAGGTTCAGGGAAGAACTCAGGAATCTCGCAATAAACTTATTTCTGATGCAGGCGTTTTAGAAAAAGCCGGCGCGTTTGCAATTGTGTTGGAAGCGATACCAGAGCGGCTTGCAAAAGAAATTACGGAACGTTTAAAAATACCAACTATAGGTATAGGCGCAGGACGTTATTGTGATGGGCAGGTTTTGGTTGTTGACGACATGCTTGGAATGTTTACGGATTTTACGCCGAAGTTTGTTAAAAAATACGCAAATGTCGGGGAAACAATAAAAACTGCCGTAAAAAATTATATAGATGAAGTAAAAGAGGGAAAATTCCCGATGGAAGAGAACGCGTACAAATGAAAGTTATAAAAAATGCGTTGCAGATGCAAAAAATTGCTTTAAAACATCTTAAAGACGGCGATGAGATAGGTCTTGTCCCTACAATGGGAGCTTTACACGAAGGTCATATTTCTTTGCTTTCAAAATCAGAAAAAAACGATGATATTACCATAGTTTCAATTTTTGTAAATCCAATACAGTTTGGCGCTAACGAAGATTATCTGAAATATCCACGTCCGATTAAAAAAGACTTGGATATTTGCAGAAAAAATCATGTTGATTATGTTTTTATGCCATCGGTGGACGATATGTTTTTACAAGAGCATAAGACTTTTGTAGAAGTTCAAAAGATGCAGGATGTTTTATGCGGATTGTTTAGACCCGCGCATTTTGAAGGCGTTGCGACTGTAGTTTCAAAATTGTTTAACATATCGTACCCAGATAGAGCATATTTTGGAATGAAAGATTTTCAACAGCTCAAAATTTTAGAAAGAATGGCAAGAGATTTAAATTTTAGAACTAAAATTATCTCTTGCCCTACAGTAAGAGAAAGAAGCGGTCTTGCGCTTTCAAGTAGAAATTCTTATTTAAGTGAGGAAGAAAAAAATATAAGTTTGAAAATCTCTAAAACATTAAAAGGAGCTGTTCATGAATTTAGAAATAAAGATTTAAATTTCGTTAAAAGAAATGTTTTAAATAAATTAAAGAAAATTCCTAGYAGTAGAATAGATTATGCCGAGATTGTAAATTTTAGCAATTTATCCGTTGCTGATAATAACACAAAAAAAGTTGTTTTTGCGGTAGCTGTGTGGATAGGCAAAACGCGACTTATCGATAATGTTATAATGACTAAACGGAGTAAGGGATAATGATAAAATCAGATTATCTAATTATAGGTAGCGGTATAGCTGGTCTTAGTTTGGCTTTAAAAGCATCAAAAAGCGTCAGCGTTTCTTTGGTTACGAAAAGAAAAATGTTTGATTCTTCTACGGGTAGAGCTCAAGGCGGCATTGCATGTGTAATGGATAAATTTGACTCTTTTGAAGAACATATTCATGATACTGTCGTTTCCGGAGCTGGGCTTTGCGATGAAAAAATGGTTGAGAGGATGGTTGTCGAAGCGCCGGAAAGAATAAAAGAATTGATGTGGTTTGGAGTAAAGTTTACCAAAAGAGACGATTCTAATTCGAGGTTTGATTTAGGTATGGAAGGCGGGCATAGTAAGAGAAGAATCTTGCATGCCGGCGATGTTACTGGAAACGAAATAGAGCAAGTTTTAATAAGCAATATTTCAAAACATGAAAATATTACTGTTTACGAAAATTGTTCTGCGATAGACTTAATCTTAGATGGTAACAAAGTTTGTCGTGGCGCTTATGTTTTTGATAATGAAAATAATAAAATTGAAATTTTTCAAGCTAAAATAACGGTTTTAGCAACGGGCGGGGCAGGGAAAACATATTTATATACTTCAAATCCCGATGTGGCTACGGGCGATGGCGTAGCAATGGCTTATAGGGCCGGAGCCGATATATCTAATATGGAGTTTGTGCAGTTCCATCCCACATGTTTGTATAACAGCGAAGCAAAATCATTTTTAATATCAGAGGCTGCGCGTGGAGAAGGCGCTGTTTTAAGACTTAAAAACGGCGAACCGTTTATGGACAAGTACAGTTCTCAAAAAGAACTTGCCTCTCGTGATATTGTTGCAAGAGCAATAGACAGTGAATTAAAATCCAGAAGAGAAAGTTTTGTTTATTTGGATATTACTTCAAAAAGCAGAGACTTTTTGATGAAAAGATTTCCAAACATTTATGCAAAATGTCTTGAGTACGGTATGGATATGGCAAAGGACATGATTCCCGTTGTTCCTGCCGCTCACTTCTTCTGCGGCGGCGTTGCAATAGACGAAGACGGCAAAACTGGCGTTGATAATTTATATGCAGTTGGAGAAACAGCATGTTCAGGAGTGCACGGAGCAAATAGACTTGCTTCAAATTCTCTTTTAGAAGGCGTTGTTTACGCAGATAGAGTATATAAAGATTCGTTGCAGTTTTTAAAAAAAGATTTTTCCAAAATTCAAGGCAGTTTTGGCAAATGTAATAATTTTTCTGGAAAGAATCCTTCCATTTATATGCAAGAGTGGGAAGAGATAAGACGTATAACATGGAATTATCTAGGGATCACTCGTTCTGACGGAAAATTATTAAAAGCAAAAAAAAGAATAGATATTTTAAAAAGTGAGATAGATCAGTATTTTAATAATACGCCTATCACTGTTGACAATATAGAATTAAGAAATATAGCGTGCATAGCCGACCTTATTGTAAGATCCGCAATGCTTAGAAAAGAAAGCAGAGGACTGCACTATAACACTGATTATCCTTCTATGTCGCCTGACGCTAAAGATACTATTGTAAACATACAAAACGCATGAGAAATATTTTTACGATGAGATATAATCCCCTCGTTAACAATGTGAAATAAAAGAGAAATGCAAATGCGTAAAGAGAGTTTTATAAAAATTGTTGCATTCATATGCCATATTATAGATAAAACTTTGAGAAAGAAATCGTTAAACGAAACTTTGCATTATCCTGAGCCGTCAATTTATTCTTTTTGGCATGGGAATGAGTTCCCTATGATGATGTCTAACCAAAAAAACAATATAGTTATTATGGTCAGTTTATCAGATGACGGCGAGATGTTGTCTCAAATTCTTAAGAGCTTTGGATATATAACTGTTAGAGGATCTTCGAGCAAAGGCGGAGAGCGAGCTTTAATAAAAATTATAAGATATGCTCGTCAAGGACGTACGCTTGCTTTTGCTGCAGATGGACCAAGAGGTCCTTATCATAAGCTTAAATCAGGCGTTGTATATACAGCTCAAAAAACGGGAATGCCATTGTTGCCAATAAATTGTTCGCCAAAAAACAAAATTGTTTTAAACAAATCGTGGGATAAAACAATAATCCCTTTGCCATTTTCAAAAACCGTGCAGATTTATGGAGAGCCTGTTTATGTGAATGATGGCGATAATATAGAAGAAAAAACGACGCTTGTAGAGGAAAGATTAAATAAGTTATCTGAATTTACAGATAAATATTATTGGGGAAAAGACATATTAAAATATTTAGAGTATCATCCGTCCCCAAAGATATTGATAGTTCAGCCAAGCAGGATAGGCGATATTATCTTTGCTTTGCCTGTCCTTTCAGCAATAAAGAAAAAATATCCCAGCGCAAAACTTAGCTGGATTGTAGATGAAAGATGTTCTGAAATTTTAGAAGACAATCCTCTATTAGAGAATATTTTTGTATGGGATAGAAAACAGGTTTCTTTAAAATATTATAGAAATTTAAAAAAACAGCTTCGCAATTATAAATTTGACTTAAGTATAGACTTGCATGGTCTTGCAAAATCGGCAATGCTTGTTCAACTTGCCGACGCAAGATTTAAATTAGCGTCATCTTCTACAAACGGTATGAGAGAATTTTCCTGGTTATTTTCTAAAGAGATAAAAGCTTCTCAAGAGCGTCATTGTGTTGAAAGACATTTTGAAGTTGCAAAGTATTTAGGCTGTACAGATGAAGTGAATTATTCGATATCAATTCCTGAAAAATGTTTTAAAAGCGTTAGAGAAAAACTTTTGAAGGAAAATGTAAATTTAGATAAAGTGATAGGTATTCATCCTGGCGGCGGGTGGATTTCAAGAAGATGGGATAGTTATAAGTTTGCCGTACTTGCTGATAGATTAAAAACTGAATTGGAGGCGGACGTTGTACTTGTTGGCGGGAAAGAAGGCGGAGCGAGTGAAAAAGATTTGAACGAAGAAATAATAGCGGATGCAGGTATCAAAATGGTTGACATGACCGGTAAGTTTACTTTAAAAGAATTATGCGCATTTTTAAAAATATGTAAAGTTTTTGTTGGCAACGAAGCGGGACCTATGCATATCGCGACGGCGCTAAATACGCATGCTGTGGCGATTTTAGGACCTACAGATGCAAAACGCACCGGACCGTATGGATGCAATGTAAAAATTATACAACATCAAGTAGATTGCCAGCCGTGCAGAAATAGAAATTGTAAAAATGCAATATGTATGAAGGATATAACTGTTGCAGAAGTGTTTTCAGAAATCAAAAGAAAACTGTATATAATCAAATCGCTTTAAGTTGCGCCGCCATCAGCGTCTTTGCGAGTAATGAAATGGCGAAGCAATCTAGGTCAACAAAAGAGATGAAACATTATATATACCGGTGTTACATCAAACCTTATAAAGAGTGTATGAGGATATTTTATAGAAATTCTGGATTGCTTCGACGAACTCATCGTCTCGCGATGACGACAAACGGCATATAGATAAATATGAAAATTTTAATAATAAAACCCAGTTCTTTTGGCGATATTGTTCAAGCTTTGCCGTGCGCAAATGCTTTGAAACAAGCGTATCCTAAATGCGAGATAAGCTGGGTTGTTTTTAAAGGTTGGGAATCTTTGCTCAA
>JAIXNA010000118.1 GCA_020328135.1 Candidatus Endomicrobiellum dinenymphae | reverse complement strand
CTTGAGAGTCAGTCAACGGGGGGGGGGCGAGTCATTCGTTTGAGATACGCGTCCAATGTCGTTACCCTTACTACATGAAGATAATATAATTGATAGCGACAATAATACGGCTATGTGTTTATTCATTTGTTGTTCTTAGTTTTTATTGCTCGTTTAATATGGCCAAAAGAGTTGTACTCCATAAAGTTTAAGCTCCAAATATCTATTAGCTTCTTTCTTGCTATGGAACTTTATACAGTACGCTTCTGTGATTGTGTTGTTGTATTTGTTCATGATTTTCCTCTCGCTTTAGCCGCCATCCCCCCCCATCCCTTTTAAAGAAAGGGAAGCTAAAAAAGAAGAGAAGGAACTACTGTGACGACAACTGATAATATATATCTTTCACGCGTTTGTCGTATCCAAACGATACAACGCATTTAACTGTTTTTTCAATACGTCTATCCATATATACACTTTGTAAATCAACATTATAGATTCAACATAATGTCTTGTTTCTTTAAAAGGTATAAAACGTATCAACGTATTCGCCCCAGTATTTGGTTTATTCCAACTATCAACATTTCCCGTACCTGCATTATACGCAGCCAAAGCTAAAACAAGATTATTATCATAATAATTTAAAAGTCTTTTTATATAGTAAGTACCAAACATTATGTTTATCTCAACTTTTTTAAGTTTAGCATTAGAATAATCTGCAATGTTTAATTGTCTTGCAATTTCCAACGCCGTTTTGGGCATTATTTGCATAAGACCAACTGCTCCTCTGCTTGATACAACATCAGGGTTTAAGTTAGACTCTTTTTTCATAATGGCTTTAATAAGAAGATGATCAATGTCAAAGAGGTTAGAATATTTGTTTATATAACCATTGTATGGATTTTTATCAAACAATCCTATTTTTTGTTCGAGACTAAACAGAAATACGATTATTAATCCTAAAATAAGACACAAAATAATCTTTTTCATACAACATCGCCAAATAACGAATTTATTTTTGCTTCTTTAATAACAACATTAAGATGTTTGCCTAAATCTTTTCCAGTACCACCTTTGACAAATACTTTACGACCGCCTCTTGTTCTTGCTTCTATAACGCCATTTTCAAATCTTTCAGCCAAAACCTGTTGCATACTTCCAACCATTGCAGCAACAATTTCAACAGAAATTTTATTTGATTCCTTAAGAATAATTGCATGTCGTCTTTTTTTCTCTTCTAAAGGCACATCGTCAATCAGCTCAAACGCTTTTGTGTCGGGTCGCGGAGAATATCTAAAAACGTACAGTCCTCCAAATCTTATATCTTTCACCGCTTTTAACGTTTTTTCAAAATCAGATTCTGTTTCACCAGGGAAACCTACTATAATATCAGTTGTTATACTTACGTCGGTAATAACGTTTCTTAACTTATTAATCAATTCCAAATAACGTTCGTAAGTGTATTTCCTGTCCATTGCTTTGAGAATTTTATTGGATGCAGACTGCATAGGGATGTGTATATGAGAGCAAACTTTCGGTTCTGTTGCCATCACGCTTACTAAATCATCACCTAAATCTTTAGGATGATTTGTCATAAATCTAATTCTTTCAAGTCCGTTTATTGTAGATATTTTCTTGATCAACGATGTAAATTTTACATCGTTGTATTGATAAGAATTCACATTCTGACCTAAGAGCATTATTTCTTTTGCGCCATTTTTCACAAACAAAGAACATTTTTTTACAATTATTTCCGCATCAAGACTTGTCTCCCTGCCTCTTACAAAAGGCACCACGCAATAAGAACAATAATTATCGCAACCTCTCATAATGGTAACATATCTCGCAATATCGGAAGGAATATTGAGTTCTTCTTGTTTTTCAGCTTCTATATTGCATAGATCTATAATTTTTAAAGCAGTAATATCAATGTCTTTTGCGCCAACAATCAAATCAACACTTTTAAACCGTTGTTTAATTTTTAGACCAAGTCTTTCTGCCATACATCCGGTAACAACTATCTTGGTATCAGGATTTTGCTGTCTAAACTCTTCCACCCTGCCAAGATAAGAAAAAGCCTTTTGCTCAGCCTGATATCTTACAGAACACGTATTGAGTATAACGATATCCGCATCCGACAAACTGCTTACCCTTGACATTCCATAAGTCGAAAGAACAGATCCTAGCCAATCAGATTCGCATACATTCATCTGACAACCAATTGTTTCAATTAAGTAATTCAAAATTATCTCATTATTATTTGTTAAAACTGCTTGTGTATTGTACAAAATTGCAATATTCTATAGCATTTTATAATATATTCTTTTTACTTCCGAGAATTTCCGTTAATGCTGTTTTAGCAACAACACCTCCATGTTACGTTGAACTGTATCACGCCAAACACATGTACAAAAAGTATTTTACGACAAATCCCGTTTACTTCTTTGAATGAATTTCTGTTAATTTCGTTTTAGCATCAGCATGTCCTTGTTCCGCTGCTTTTTTACAGGTTTTAAAAGTTTCTTGATATTTACTTTTTCCCGATAATAATTCTACAGCTTTATTGAGAACTTCTTTATGTTTATTGGTCAATTATACTATGTCCACTATTTGGAAAGATACAAGCAAAAATCAACATAACCTTTTGTTTGCGTTGTTCGTTCGATATATGCTTAATTTTAGATACTTCAGTCGCTTTGCTTCATCAGCATGACAAACCGGTAACGAACGACGTTAAGCTTTCAACAACTCCTCTTCAGCTGCAGCTACTGCCTTACCTTTTTCAATTTTTACGCCAAGCTCGCTTAATACCATTTCAAGGCATGCAAAGCCTACAAGCAAATCAGCTTTTCCAATATAGCCCATATGCGCAAATCTTATAATTTTGCCTTCCAAATCGCCTTGTCCACCGGCAATTGATACTCCATATTTTTCTCTCAATGTTTTAACTATCTCTCCTCCAATTTCAACAGGAACGGAAGCGCTTGTAACAACTTCACATGGGACTTCGCCAAAAAGATCTAAACCCAAAGCTTTCATACCAGCTCTGGTAGCTTTGGCAAGGATTTTATAGTCGTTCCACATATTTTCCAAGCCTCTTTCCTTGATAAGTCTTATTGATTCTTGAAGAGCCGCTATAAGAGTTACAGGAGGAGTAAAGGGGGTTTCATTTATAGCATGGGATTTTTTATATTTTTTAAGATCAAAGTAGAATTTCGGAATTTTTGAGGTTTCGGCAAGTTTCCACGCTTTATCGCTCAAAGTTATGAACGCAAGTCCGGGAGCAAGCATAAATCCTTTTTGAGAACATGAAACTACAACATCAACTTTCCAATTGTCTGTTCTAAATTCTTGACCTGCAAGCCCTGAAATTGCGTCAACAACCAAAACAGCATTTGTTCTTGAAACTATTTCGCCAATAGATTTAATATCATTAGCAACACCTGTCGATGTTTCTGTAAACGTAGTATAAACAGCTTTAATGTTTGAATTTGACTTAAGAACTTTCCCTATTTCCTCAGGTTTTACAACTTTTCCCCACTCAACAGAAACCGAAATAACTTTTACACCATACTCTTCGGCTATTTTTATCCATCTGTCGCCAAAATTTCCACAACTTGCTACTATAACTTCATCTCCCGGGCTTAAAATATTTACAACAGCCATTTCCATAGCGCCGGTGCCGGATGCAGCAAGCGTATACACCTCGTTTTTCGTCTGAAAGACATATTTTAAACCTTCTGCAACATCTTTGTAAATAGTCGCAAACTCGACTGTTCTGTGGTGGAGTATCGGCAGAGCTTCTTTAAGAGCAACTTCAGGTGGAATCGCGGTGGGACCCGGAGTTAGCAGATAGCGCTTCATCATTTTCTACTTCTTCCGTTACTTTTTTTTACGACTTTGCCCTTATTTTTTGCAAACGACTTTGCCCTTATTTTTTGCAAA
>JAIXNA010000219.1 GCA_020328135.1 Candidatus Endomicrobiellum dinenymphae | reverse complement strand
GGAACTTGTAGCAAAATCTAAAGGCGAAACAAAATAAAGACTCTTATGAAGTCTTTTTGCGTTATACTAAAGTAAATAGTCAATCATTAATGAACTAGACAAATTAGATGAAGCCGAGCAGAAAGACTTCATAAGAGTCTTTATTTTGTTTCGCCTTTAGATTTTGCTACAAGTTCCTTTAACTTCACTTAACTTGGCTTCGCTTGACTGCTGCTTGATTGATACTTACGAAAGAGTGTTACATCTTTTCTATGGGGTTGTCAAATTATCGTAGCATCCCATAACACAATAGGCTTTTCTAAAGGCAAGTCAAGCGAAGCCAAGTTAAGTGAAGTTAAAGGAACTTGTAGCAAAATCTAAAGGCGAAACAAAATAAAGACTCTTATGAAGTCTTTTTGCGTTATACTAAAGTAAATAGTCAATCATTAATGAACTAGACAAATTAGATGAAGCCGAGCAGAAAGAACGTGGGTACAACGCTCAAGAACGCTCCATAGCCATTGATACGATTAATTCATACCACAAGGATACTAACAATAAAGAAGTTATTTTTGATTTCTTTGAAGCTGAATCTAGGGGAACACGAGTTTTGCTTGGTTTAATATGTAAAATCTTGGAAGTTTTAGCTGATGGGAAAGTATTGATTATTGATGAAATAGATAGGTCTATACATCCTCTTGTTTTTGCAAAAATCATAGAGATTTTTAAAGATAAAGATTATAACGAAGAAAATGCTCAGTTGGTTTTTACAACTCACTGTACTGATATTTTAGAAGCGAATATCTTGAGACTTTCAGAAGTAGCTACTGTAAACAAAAATCTTAATGAAGGATCAACGATAAGAAGGATTTCTGACTTCAAAGATTCCCCCGAATTTAGAAACATTCGTAATACAACGGATTTTAGAAAATTGTATTTGCAAGGCGTTTTTAAAGGGATACCTTTTCCATATATTTAGAGGATATGTATGAGTATGAGTATGAGTAACTTAGATAGCATATATATGGTCATTTGCGAAGGTAAAAATGAAGACGCCTTGCAAATACAATTTTTATGTTTGATTCTGTTTGATTCAATTTGAAGGAATGAATCCTACAGAATCAAACATAAAAATTGTAAAACAACAATCAAGGAAAAAGCTAAGAGTCATAGAGTCATAAGGATTTAGTAAATGTTTTATATCTTAAATTTGA
>JAIXNA010000117.1 GCA_020328135.1 Candidatus Endomicrobiellum dinenymphae | reverse complement strand
GCAACAGTAACAGGTTTTGGTAAGCCAAGATAATATTCATCTTTAAACTAGGCAGAAAGCGTGTTGCTGGTATCAGTAACTTTGAATTTAACAAAGATTTAAACAATTTTAAACCAAGAATACAGTAAAAACAAAAGAAGAGTTTAATGATGTTGCGCCTGTTGGTTAAAAATAGCGAGAGCATAACTCTATTTTTATTGTTTTTACTGTATTCTTGGTTTAAAATTGTTTAAATCTTTGTTAAATTCAAAGTTACTGATACCAGCAACACGCTTTCTGCCTAGTTTAAAGATGAATATTATCTTGGCTTACCAAAACCTGTTACTGTTGCTTTAACAACAACCCCAACTTAAAAATGAAGTTTTTTGTGTTTTCGTAAGCTTTTTTCAACAGAGCTATCATTTTATTATTGTTTAAATTGCGAACTATAGTATGAGATTTTTTATATACAGAAGAAACATTTTTCAATATAATTTTAGCGCCGTCAATATGCTTCGCTTTATCCTGTCTTGCTGGCTTATACGGATATTCAAGAACAGTTTCTTTTACAGATTTAGGCTGACTATCTTCACCTGAAAAAACAGGTAAATTAGCAAAAATTATTACGCCTAGTAGTAGGACTATGGTTTTTCCCATTTTTGATTATTTTTTTGTTTTGACATAAGATATTTTAATATTATTGGCGTAACAAAAGTTGTAAGCATTATAACGGCAACCAACGCGCTATAATCTTTAGCTCCAAATACATTGTTTTTTAGCCCCATACCTGCAAATATCAAACCAACTTCCCCGCGCGGAACCATTGAAACGCCTATCAAAAGTTTACTTACGCCTTTCTTAAGCACAACAAACCCAGCAATCATTTTACCAACAAAAGCAACAACAAAAAGTATTGCTAGCAAAACCAAAACATCCGCATTTGCCGCTACAAAAGGGTTGAATGTACTAATGTCCACCTTGGTACCCATTAAAACAAAAAAAATGGGAACAAAAAAAGCGTAAAGAGGCTTCGTGTCCTTTTTTATTTCATCGCTTTGTTTTGTTGTCGAAAGAATTAACCCTGCCACAAATGCGCCAACTATTGGGGCGAGTTTGACTTTAACAGCAAGCGCTGACACGATGAAACAAAAAACGATTCCTACAACAAATACTGTGTGCGCTTGTTTCATTCTTGAAACAAATTTTAAAATCGTAGGGGCTATAAGCATACCTACAAGCACAGATAATGCTAAAAACAATATCGCAGTTCCACTTGTAGATGCAATTGTCCACAAAGTAACAGTTTCACCTTGAACGAGCTTTAAAACAACGGCAAGAATTGCAAGACCTATAACGTCATCAATAACCGCAGCGCCTAAAACTATCTTTGCTTCTTCAGTTTCAAGACGTTTTAAATCCATAAAAACTCTTGCGGTGATACCAACAGAAGTTGCGGTAAGAACAGCCCCTGCAAAAATTGCCTGAGCGCTTGAAAACCCAAAATGCAAAAACACAAAATAGCCTAGAAGACAAGGAGCTGCAACTCCAACAAATGCCACAGCTGCAGCCCATCCGCCTGCCTTTAAAAACTCTTTTATGTTCGTAGAAAGACCCACTTCAAAAAGTAAAATTATTGCGCCAAGTTCTGATATACTTGTTAATACTGCCGTTTCGCTGACAAGCCCCAAAACGCTTGGACCTATAACTATACCGGCTAAAAGTTCGCCTATTATAGCGCTTTGTCCTAATTTTAAAGCGCCTTCGCCAAATATTTTTGCAAATAAAAGAATGCTAGACAAAGCTATTAAAAACACAAACGCATCATGCATTCAAAACCCCTATTTATTTCTTATTTTTCCACGGCTTACCGCATGTAAAAGTTTCGCGACAGCCTTCTCTTATACAATCAGGACCTGCATCGGCAAACAATAAAGGCGCTTCTTTTCTGACAAGATTTAACATGCAGCGCGACATCTCCCTTATTTCCCATTGCGCTCTATTGCAGCTTCTCAATGAGAAAAAGTGTCTCAATTCTCGAGCGTTCATAGTTATTATTATTTTTGTTGCGCAAGCATTAGGTAAGATATACCTCGCATCTTCAGCAGGGATACCTGCATCTAAAAATTCTTTATACAAATTTTCTGTATTTTTTAAAAATTCATTATATTTTTCTAAAAGACAACTATTTTTTTTTATTGTCCCTGGAATTACAAATTCAATATCATCTTTAAACTTTACATATCTTTGGCTTTGCGCTGAAAAAGAGGCTATTCTATGCCTTGTAAGTTGCGCAAGCAATGCGCGAGACACGCCTTCCACGCCAAAAGTAAAAGATGCGTGCTCTAAAACGGAGTGATGCCCTGACAAAATAACTTTACCAAGAAGATCTTTAATTTTTTCTTCCGTGAATTTCTCTGAAATTTCGTCTATACCAACAACGCTATAACACAATCTTGCTGCTATCGCGCATGCTCTTTCGGGTTCTTTAGTAAATTTTAAGAGGTTTACTTTCACTGTTTTTCCGAGTAACATAACTAGAACCACTTTGCATTTTTGGTCACTTCTACAGTCTCTTCTCTCTTTCTCCCAAGGGAAATTAAGTCTATAGGGGCGCCAACAAGCTGCTCCAAACGTTTAACGTATTTTTGCGCATTAAGAGGTAGTTTTTTAAAACTTGTAACACCTTTAATTTTACCTTTGAACCCTAACATTTCCTCGTAAACGGGTTTGGCATATTTCTGCACAGTTCTAGACGAAGGAAAATCCTTATATATTCTACCTTTATATTTGTAGGCAACACAAATTTTAATTGTCTTTATATCTTCCATGCAATCAAGTTTTGTAAGAATTAAATGTTTTATACCACTAACCCTAACACTATGCCGTACAACAACAGCATCAAACCAGCCGCAACGTCGAGGTCTGCCAGTTGTTGCGCCATATTCTCCGCCTTTTTCCCTTAAAAAATCCCCCATCTTATCAAAAAGTTCTACAGCAAAAGGACCTTCGCCCACTCTTGTAGTATATGCCTTTACAACCCCTAAAACATTATTGATTTCCGTAGGTCCTAGCCCTGCGCCGGGACACGCGCCGCCGGCTGTAGGATTAGATGAAGTTACATATGGATATGTTCCAAAATCCAAATCTAATAACGTGCCTTGAGCGCTTTCAAAAAGCACTTTTTTATTTTTCTTTATTGCGCCCTCAATCATAAGACTTGTATCCGCAACAAAAGGTTTTATGAACTTTGAAAGTTCTTTATGATCTTTTAATATTTCTTTCTTCAATTTCTCAATATTTATACCGCCGTTTTCCAAAATAGGAGTTTTTTCTATGAGATTTTTATCAAGAAGATCCAAAAAAACATTTTTCTCCAAATAGTCAACAACTCTTATACCTATTCTTTTTACTTTGTCGGAATAACAAGGACCTATTCCTTTTTTTGTAGTGCCTATTTTAACGTTTCCTTCCTCAAGGATACCATCGATAAGTTTGTGATAAGGAAGTATTATGTGAGCCTGCTCGCTTATAAAAAATCTACCTCTGACAGAAATTTTCTTTTTATTTAAGAAGGCAATCTCTTCTTTTAATGCCTTAGGATCAACTACAACGCCGTTTCCGATTAAACAATATTTTTTTGGAAAGAGTATCCCTGACGGTACTAAATGAAGCGCAAAAGGTTTGTTTTCATAAATCAGCGTATGACCTGCATTATTGCCACCCTGATAACGGACAATATAGTCCGCTTGTTCAGCAAGATAATCAACAACTTTTCCCTTACCTTCATCTCCCCACTGCGTACCTAAAACAACTAATGTTGACATGATGTACCTTCCATAAAATAACCGCTTAAACCTTTAATGAAAACAGTCTAAACGGGTTTAGTATTTGACTGAAGCGCCTATAACTTAAAACGAGCGCTACCAACGAGATTTCTTTTTATGCGCTATTTCACTCATTTC
>JAIXNA010000218.1 GCA_020328135.1 Candidatus Endomicrobiellum dinenymphae | reverse complement strand
GAAGCAGTTTGTTTATAGAAATGATTGCGATTTGGTAAATAAGAAAATCAAAAGATGGGCTTTTGGTATAATACGCAAAGAGATCTCAAGTCTTTAAACTACAAAACTACGCTTCATTACTTGCAACTACTTTAAATTTCCTAAAATGTGCGATGT
The DNA here is from genome assembly GCA_020328135.1 of Candidatus Endomicrobiellum dinenymphae. Taxonomy (GTDB): domain Bacteria; phylum Elusimicrobiota; class Endomicrobiia; order Endomicrobiales; family Endomicrobiaceae; genus Endomicrobiellum; species Endomicrobiellum dinenymphae. The sequence goes on along the minus strand of JAIXNA010000218.1, from coordinate 1,040 downwards.
GTCGCGGCGTTTTACGGAGGTTTGACAAGAATTTGACAAGAAAAAAATAATATGTTACCCTCTGCTGGTCGCCACCGGTCTGTGATTATGACTAGTTAGTTTTGCCTTTGCGTAACAACTTTTCTTACATCAAAGGGCCCGTAGCTCAGCTGGCAGAGCACCTCACTTTTAATGAGGTTGTCGTGCGTTCGAACCGCACCGGGCTCATTTTGTCTTGCTCCCATCGTCTAGGGGTCTAGGACACAGGATTTTCAATCCTGCGACACGAGTTCAAATCTCGTTGGGAGCGTTTTAGTATTTTGAAATATCGACAATATATCGATGTTAGTTCTTTTTATTGACGAGAAATTGTACAAATTAAACATATCAACAGCTCTTAACCCCGTCGATATTTTTGCATTTTGTGATTAAAACGCAAACTGTGCACTTAAAATCTGATTTCATCGCGTACAGGTCATACATTTATTATATGACAAGAGACAGGACTTTGTCTATTTATGGGTAAATGTAAAGCTCATTTTCACGCCTAAGTTATCTAAAACTGACGTAAAACTTCTTAAGGTAATGAAGCCACAGTAACACCAAGGAAAGAATCTTGGAATTTACCATTTTTAATGAACAATTCATTCAAATTAAACATTCCTTCATCTGCTTGGGCTAATTGGAACTGTTAAGCAAAGTAAGTTGATAAAATTTATAGAAGCAAACGGTTTTTACAAGCGCTCTCAATCGGAAAGCCGCGCAGTGTATAAAAATAAGTTTTTAAAAGCAACGATATCGATACCTATGGGAAGAAAAGACGCTCAACATTACATTCTAAAACAGTCAATTCCAAGATTCTTTCCTTGGTGTTACTGTGGCTTCATTACCTTAAGAAGTTTTACGTCAGTTTTAGATAACTTAGGCGTGAAAATGAGCTTTACATTTACCCATAAATAGACAAAGTAACACCAAGGAAAGAATCTTGGAATTTACCATTTTAATGGAAAATTGATTAAAATTAAACATTGCTTCATGTGCTTGGGCTAATTGGAACTGTT
>JAIXNA010000116.1 GCA_020328135.1 Candidatus Endomicrobiellum dinenymphae | reverse complement strand
TAAATCGATTAAAAGTGCAARCCAAGAACAAAGATATGAGTGTAAATGAGACAGCAAACCAGCTGTTTGAACATTATGTAAGCAGGTAAAAACGAACTGGGTAAAAATATACGTAGGCGCTCATTTGGAATTCTTGGTTTTTTCACTAATGGCGCAAAGAATGCAAGAACAAGACGACGACAAGTATGTTATAAAATTATACAAACGGTGGATAGAGATTGTTAAAAGGTAAAGGGGGAACAATATGAAAAGCGACATAATAAACAATGCTATTTCAAGCGTTCTTGCAAAGCAAGAAGCGCAAGGTTGTCCTATTTCTAAAGCTTTTATGGAAGCAATTCAAGAATACGTAGGATTAGGATACAGTTTGTCGAAATTATCGTGGTTTAATGGGTTGAACTTTGAATCCATAGAGAATAACCCATTGCAAAAAGCTGTATAAACCAACAACGTTATTTAGTTCGTTTATCCTCATTGAAATATCAAAAATTTCAATGAGGATTTTTTATGGTCATAAACCTAATAATGTTGGAGATTGTATCAACAACTGAACATGGAAAATGGRTGCGGTATAGAAATTTATATTTTTCAAATATGTTACAATCAAGACGCTTAAATTTATGAAGTTTTAAATTATTATGCAAGAAAACAATAAAAATCAACTTAATACTGCGTTAAAAGCGTCCATAAATCCCAATATTCTTAAGTGGGCAAGAGAGGCTATTGGAGTTTCTTGCTTGGATGTTGTAAAAAAAATAAACAAAAAGTCCATCACAGAAACAAATCTGACCAATTGGGAAAATGGTAATGACTTTCCAACAGTAGGTGTTGCAAAAATCTTGGCAAAAGCTTACGGTATAAAATTTATAACTCTTTATCTACCAGATATCCCAAAGAATATAAAACCATTGAAGGATTTTAGAGGAGTTGAAACTCCTAATAATTTCTCTAAGAACTTTGTCTTTTTAATGCGTGAAATACAAGGAAAACAAGAATGGCTTAGGGAATATCTTTTAAGCCAAAAAAGAGAATCTCTTACTTTTGTCGGTAGTCTTGCTATCAGTGATAGCATTGATGAAGTAGTTTCTACTTTAAATAAGATACTCTTGTCTGATATAGAAATGCATAGCAAAGCTGAGAATAGTTTGAAAACATTAACAAAAAAAATAGAGAGTTTAGGCGTATTTATTTCAATTGGAAGTTCTTTCAATGGAAATTATCGCAATTCTGTTCAGCCATCTGAAGTGAGAGGTTTCGCTATTGCAGATAAAATAGCCCCTTTTATTTTTATAAATTCTAAAGATACAAAAAATGCTCAGTTATTTACTCTTATTCATGAGTTCTGTCATTTGCTTTTAGGCGAAACAGGAATATCTGACACTTCTAGTGATAATCAAAATCCTATAGAGTCTTTTTGTAATAAAGCAACTGCTGAATTTTTAATGCCTACTGATAAATTTATTAAAGTTTGGCATAATAATACACGAGCAAGTTTATACGATAAGATTGAAATTTTAAGCGCCAAATTTCCTACAAGCCCACTTTCAATAATAATAAAAATATTTAGCTTAAAACTTATTAGTAAAGATACTTTTAATAATACTTATAAGGATTATAAAAATAAGTTAATGGATTCTATTAATGTTTGGGCAACTAAACAAAAAAATCGTTCTTATGCTGCTAATCCGTATCATAGGTCTTTTTATATAAATGGCAAGTCATTTATTGAAATTGTATTTGAAGCTTACAGCAATACTGCTATAATGATAAAAAATGCTTGTTCTTTATTGGGCGTCAAAACAGGAAAAATGGATATTTATGAGCATAGATGGAGTAAATATCTATGAAATACTGTTTGGATGCAAACTTTTTTATTACAGCTTGGCAGCAATATTATGCTCCTGAAATATCAAAAGATTTTTGGAATTGGCTGACCGAATTAGCGGTAGATAAAGAAATTTTTATTCCTACAGAAGTTTACGAAGAAATTGAAGTAGGGAAAGATGGTCTTTACGGTTGGCTAAAAAATATCAAAGACAAAATCGTAGTTCCTATGGACGATAAAACACAGGAGATATTAGTTCAAATTATGCGTGATAAGCCTGAAGCGAGAAATATTGCAGATTCTAACAAGAAAGACAACAAAGCAGATATTTTTGTAGTAGCAAGCGCTAAAAGAAATAACTCTACGGTTGTTACTAATGATAAAAAATTGTGTGATTTATGTAAAATCTGCGATGTTAAATGTTTAAAAGACTACGAGTTTCTAAAAGAGAAGAAATTAAAAATGAGCGTTTCAAAATAATATTTTTATTCGGATAGCAAAAGAAACTGAAGAATGATTGCCTGTTTGACTATGTAATAAAATTGTGTACAATCTAAATGCGATGATACCATGGTCAGATTTTAAGCGCGCAGTTTGCGTTTTAATCACAAAATGCAAAAATATCGACGGGGTTAAGAGCCGATGTACAGCTATCAACGCCTATCAAGTTCAACATTTTCTGCTTACAAATTGCTTACGATTCTTTGCTTGACAAAACTACCAAAAAGCGTTACCATAGATTGGCGGTTGAAGTGATTTTAATTTAGTTAATAATTGATAGTTACTGATAGCTGTTGACGACATAAGGAGCAATAAAATGAATTTCAAAAAACTTGCGCAAATTGTAAATTATGTTTTAGCAAAATATGATTATAGGTTAAACTATACAAAGCTAGTGAAATTGCTTTATATTTCTGATAGGGAGTGCCTTAGTAAGTGGGGTTTTGCTATTTCAGGAGATTCCTATGTTTCAATGAGGCAAGGACCTGTATTAAGCGGACTTTATAACTTTATTTTAGAAAAGAGTTCGTTTTGCGCTTGCGCAGAACTTGCTGAATGGAAGTGTTGTTTTTACAAAGAAGGTAATGATTTGATTTCCAAAATAGAGGACAAATGTTCCTATGACGAGCTTTGTGATGCTGAAATAGATATTCTTAACTCAGTTGATAAAAAATACCACGCTCACAAATACGGCGATTTGATAGAAGAAGTTCATAAATTTCCAGAATGGAATAAAGATGCAGAAAAGTATAATACCTCTTATTCCTTGCCTAAGCAGTCAATTCTTCGTAGTTTAAATAAATCAGAGGAAGAAATTAAAGCAATAATAGACAGCGAACAGACTTTGTCGCAATTAGATAAAAGTTTTAAAGAAAAAGGGTTGATGATATGAGTCAATCCAATGTCGTCAGAGGAAAAGCCTTTTGGAAATTAGACGAATCAGGAATAAGGCATCTTTACTTTGTTCTTTCAGAGCCAAATATGGATGATATCGTTCTTGTTGTAAATGTTACAGATGTGTTAAACGTTCCAGCCTGTTATGATAAGTCTTGTGTATTAGATATCGAAGAACATCCTGCAATAACAAAGAAATCTGTTGCGTATTATTATGCGTCAAGAGAATTTAGAGCGTCAGAAATACTGTCAGAGTTAAGTAAAAAAGAGTTAATACCAGAAGTAGATTTGTCAACACCAACCCTACTTAAAATACAAAATGGGGCAAAAATAAGTAAGTTGTTACCTAAGAAATTGAGAAAGTATTTTGAAAATTTTTGAATATGCGATAATATTGTATATGCCAAAAACCCCATTTTGCAAATTGCTACAATTTTACCTTAGGTTTTTAATGATACACAGCTTTTTTGCGTTTATATACAAATGCCGTGTTTTTCACTAAAAATCTTTTAATTTCTTTTCAAATTCTTCGTATGTCATCTTCAGCGCTTTTCTTACTTTTAGAATAAGATAGGGATGAGCGTCTTTTCTTCCGACAGGAATAACAACGGTCGCGCTAAGTTTATTATTTCTATAAGTCGCATGGCTTCCTCCTGCCCCAGTCCGGAGAAATTCCACCCTATTTTTGAACTTATTTTTTATATCTTCCGTCAATAAACCTTCTATATCTCTCCGGATTAAAAATTTGCTTAAAGC
>JAIXNA010000115.1 GCA_020328135.1 Candidatus Endomicrobiellum dinenymphae | reverse complement strand
ATGAAGATGTAAAGACTGAACTTGCAGCGCCACGCGATGAATCTGCTTTAACTGAGGTTAGAAGGGACGACCCTCCCCTTACCACGCCTACCCTACTAGCCTTCAAAGAAATCTTTAAAGCTGGGCTTGATATGGGGTCGACAACTGTTAAACTTTCGATACTTAATCAAGCCCAGCTTTAAAGATTTCTTTGCACGCTCTTCATGCCCTTACTAATTTTCTTAATCTCTTAAATTTTTTCTTTCAGTAAAAAATCAAACACATTAATTGTTTTAATACCATTATCATTACTTGGAAAAGGGAAATAACTCCATTAGAAAAAATAAAAGATAATTATGAAAAATATATCATTACTTGGACTTCCATAGTCGAAAGTAATAATATATTTTTCATAATTATCTTTTATTTTTTCTAATGGAGTTATTTCCCTTTTCCAAGTTTTTTCATCTTTTAAACTATATGCAGCTTGATAGTATGTCGGGACTCCGTGTTTTGAGGCAATAAAATCTATCTCTAAATTTCCAATACGTCATACAAAAACTTTATAGCCTCTGCGCGCAAGCTCTAAATAAACAATATTTTCCAATATCGCTCCGCATTACACATAGGACCAACGTTGGTGGCAATCAAAAAACCAACGTCGCTTCTGCTAATAAAACAATTATTTACGAAGGTTATAAGAATGTTTTTTAATTTTAAGCGCTTGTTTTAAAATAAGAATACAATAGTTACAGAGTTGCGATTATGAGAGCGATGCAGACGTAAAATTGGACATGAAAATAAGCAACAGTTTAGCAGCAAGAACAGAATTGTATTTTTGCAATGAAGACATACCGAAAGAAATGTTTGAAAATTTTAATATGTTTTTTGTGAATATTTTTTTGGGTTTGAAAACAAAATATTAAATTTAATGATACTCCTGTGTTGTGGATAACAACAATTTAAGACGTACTAAAAGAAGTCCCGCGATTTGTTTTGTATTGGCATCCTCTTTGATTATTAGATATTATTAATTTGGACCGGATTTTTTGCAAACTTTTTCGGGCCACTTTCAGTCGCCGCTTTGTTGGAACACTTGGAATCGTCAGCTGATATTAAAACCACGGCAGGCTTTGCCCCCATAAGACCAAAAAGACCTGCTGACCCTTCGCTTACAATCTTTACTTTCGCATCTTCCTTGCGACATCCAAGCAGAGATAAACCATTATCAATCGCCTCTGCTACAGTTTTACCTTTAGATTCTATCTCCGGCATTCTATAATCTCCTCATTTTATTTTAAGAATGTTTTACACGGACTTCGTATTTTTTTATTACAAAATACTGTTCTATCATAGAAATTGCGCTATTTGTAATCCAGTATATCACAAGACCTGATGGAAAAGCCCAAAACATAAACGTAAACAGTATGGGCATTATGTACATTATTCTTCTTTGCGTAGGGTCAGACGTCGCCGCAGTCATTCTCTGCTGGAAAAACATTCCAAACCCCATTAGCAAAGGAAGAAGATGAATGCTAAAAGAACCTATCTGCATAAAATGATCCGCCGCTGACAAGTCGTTTACCCATAATATCCAATGAGCATCTCTCAGTTCATAGGCATTTCTTAACATCGTAAAAAACGCCCAGAAAATCGGTAATTGTAAAAGCGCAGGTAAGCAACCGCCCAAGGGATTAACTTTTTTAGATCTGTAAACATTTAACATTTCTGCTTGCAACCTCTTAGGATTGTCTTTATATTTTGTCTGTATGTCTTTTATTATAGGTTGTATGCGTTTCATTGCAGCGGCAGATTTAAGACTTTTCAAGGTCAAAGGTAAAACCAAAATCTGTATCAGTATCGTAATCATTATAATTGCCCAACCATAATTGTGCGTAAGCTGATAAAAGAATATTAAAACTGAAAAAGCGATTTTGCCCAAAAAGCCAAAAAATCCGAAATCTACGACTTTTTCGAGACCTAAGTTATACGTCTTCAAGTATGTATAACCTTTAGGGCCTAAATAAAAGTTAATGCGGTATTCTTTTTTATTTATTTCTTTTGGCATAGTTGCCGTAAGAGTTAAAGAATAAGGATGTTTTTTGTCCAATCTTGCAGGAACAATTTTATCGAAATCAGCTGGTGTCTCAGGAATAAATGCCGCAAGAAAGTATCTGTTGTCTATAGCAGTCCATTTGTAAAGAGGAGCAAGTTCTGAGTCTATTTTAAGTTTTTTAAGTTTATGTGGTTTATCCATCGTATAAGCCAAAGCTCTTGTGAACGTAATATTTTCTTTGAGTTCTTTGTTGTCAGTACCAAGACCCGGTCCCCAATCAATATCTATTCGAGGTACAGATACTTCGCCAATCTTTTCAATAACAATAGTTAAACTATTCATATAAAGATCTGAAAAATTATATGTTTTTGTAATTATCCATCCCTGTCTTGAATCATGTTTGAAAACTATTTTTTCGTTAGATTTTGAAACGATTTTATAAACTGAACCGGGGAAATTTGCTAAAACTGGCGCAGACTCTGGAAACACTAAATCCACCCATTCGCCATTTTTTTCCTTAATAGCCCAGCTTAATACGGCCGCGCCTTTGTTTGTTAGAACGGCTTTGTACTTCTCTGTTTCAATGTTAACGCGTTCTTCTTCTATGTATTGCATAATGTCTGGTTTGCTTAAATTTGTATTTCGAATTTCAGCAACAGGGGCGACTATGTTTTGCGCTTGTTGTTGCGGAGTTTGCTGCGATGGAGTTGGAGCAAGGAAAAAAAACCAAACAAAAATTGTTACAGCCGACAACACCACAAACAAAACAGACTCTTTCTGCATTATTACTTCCTTTTGTATTAAATTTTCTTCTTAGGTAAAGGCGCTGGGTCAAAACCACCGTCACAAAAAGGATGACAACGAACAATTCGTTTAAAAGCCAAGTAAGAACCTTTTAAAAAACCGTAAACTTCTATCGACTGATAAGCATAAGAAGAACAACTTGGTTGGAAACGACACCTGGACGGAACAGCTTGAGAAATAAGCTTATAACATTTAATTAGCAGAAGCGCAAAATGTTTCACACACTACTCCAAACCCGTATATAACTTCGCGCCCTTGAGCAACCCTAAAATAATAGTTTTCAAACTGTTACAATCCAACGATGCAGTCTCCCGCTTAGAAACAAAAATTAAATCCAACCCCGGTTCCATCAAATGTTTATTTGTTCTAAAAATTTCTCTTAATCTTCTTTTTGTTCGGTTTCTTACAACGGCAGTTCCTACTTTTTTAGGAGTAACAAGTCCCAACCTTCTTACAATGTGTCCGTCATCTCTCTTATAAGCCAAAACTCGTACGTTCTTATTTTCCAGTCTTAAACCACTTTTAAATACTTTGTTAAAATCTTTCTGAATATGCAGTCGTTCAAAATACGCAAAAGAAAATATCTTTTTAACATCACTGCTTCTGTGAGACAATCTATTTGATGAATCTTCCATGTCTTTCACCAGCATAAAAACGGTTCACGCACTTATTGTTTTGCGACCCTTTTTTCTGCGCGCGCTTAACACTCTTCTTCCACCAGGGGTTGCCATCCTAGCCATAAAACCTATTTTCTTTTTTCTTCTGTTTTTGTTTGGTTGAAACGTTCTTTTCATTTTAAAATCCTCTTTACTGCAATTTCGTGAGCGATCATCCACCGGTGATTGTATCTAAAAAGACACATAGTGTCAAATTATTGTAGCATCTCATAATATAATAGACTTTTCTAAAGGCAAGTCAAGGCAAAGGAATTTGTAGCAAAATCTAAAGGCGAAACAAAATAAAAGCTGCTGATTGTTCGTGTGTTGCATCAGCGCTACGCCTGTTGTTGTTACTCCGCCAGCCTCTAGCGGAGTTTGACCATGTATCGCCGCTTCTTGCAAAGAGTCTCCAAGTTTACTGGGGCGCCAAACGCCCTTGTAAACGTTATTATCATGACAAGTCTGTGTATTTTGCTTTGCT
>JAIXNA010000023.1:1113-9413 GCA_020328135.1 Candidatus Endomicrobiellum dinenymphae | reverse complement strand
AGAACATTCAATTACAAGAATGGCAGTTACAACAGAAAAAGAAGCAGAAGCGCAAGATGGCGATAATCGCACTATGGGCAGGAAAAGCACTGTTCCTTACAGACCTTCCAAAAGTGAATTGCGGACAAGTTAGAGGCGCCGTTCAATTCACTTTTGGAAGGTCTGTAAGTCAAATAGTGCAGTCAGAACATTCAATTACAAGAATGGCAGTTACAACAGAAAAAGAAGCAGAAGCGCAAGATGGCGATAATCGCACTATGGGCAGGAAAAGCACTGTTCCTTACGGATTATATGTTGCCTATGGTTTTGTTTCGGCTCCTCTTGCAAAGCAAACAGGATTTACTGAAGATGATTTAGAACTGTTTTGGAAGGCTTTAATTAATATGTTTGAAAATGACAGGTCTGCCGCAAGAGGTTTAATGTCTGCAAGAAAACTATATGTATTTAAACATTCTGACGAATTAGGAAACGCTCCTGCTAACAAGTTGTTTGATTTGGTAAAACCTGCAATTAAGAAAAAGGATACTGTTGATGTTGCAAGAGATTTCTCTGATTATAATCTTCCGCAAAAAGAAGAAATAGAAAAGCGCTTGCCCGAAGGTATAACGTTAGAAGAGAAAATATAAAATGTATTCAGAAGACGATTTATTATCTTTGTCAGGATTACAGCATCTATCGTATTGTAAACGTCAGTGTGTGCTGATTTATGTTGAGCAGTTATGGGCAGATAATTTCTTTACGGCAAAAGGAACTGTCATGCACGACAAAGTTCATACAGAAAAAATTGAGCGTAAAAAAGACGTAATTATTGAACGTGACAGTTATCTTAAATCTTATAATCTTGGTTTAATAGGTAAAGGCGATGTTGTGGAATTTCATAAATCCGAAGGTAGATTAGTTCCATTTCCTATTGAATATAAAAGCGGGAAGGCAAAATCTGATAATACGGATAAAGTTCAGCTTTGTGCGCAAGCTGTTTGCCTAGAAGAAATGATGAATATTACTATAGAGAGTGGTGCGCTATTTTATGGTAAAACTCGAAGTCGTCTAAATGTTGAATTTGATAAACCTTTGAGAGAACAGACTCGTGTTCTTGCCCAAGAATTTCATGCTTTAGTTGATAGCGGAGAAACGCCAAAACCTGAATATTCAAAAAAATGCGATAATTGTTCGTTCAAAGAATTATGTTTGCCTGAAATATTTGGCAGAAAGAAGTCCGTAAAAAAATATTTAAAAGAAATGATAAATAATGAAGAAATTATTTAACACATTATATGTTTCTACCCAAGGAACATATATATCAAAAGAGCGTGAAAATATTGTAATAAGTTTGCAAAACAAAGAATTATTTAGAGTACCTATTCATCTAATTAATTCAGTTGTTTGTTTTGGAAATATTATGTGTTCGCCTTTTCTTTTAGGATTATGCGCTGAAAATGATGTTTCTGTAAGTTACTTCACGGAATATGGAAAGTTTATTGCAAGGATGCAATCTCCAATTTCAGGCAATGTGCTTTTAAGGAAACAGCAGTATAAATATTCGGAAGATAAAGTTTTTTGTCTGGAAACAGCCAAGTCAATATTGCTTGGAAAGTTAAACAATTCTAGAACTGTAATAAACAGAGCTTTGAGAGATCACAAGGATAAAATATTTAATTCTGACAAGTTGAAGCAAGTATCGGATAGTTTACGCAGATCAATTGATAATGTTTTTAATGCTAGCAATATAGATATTTTACGAGGAATGGAAGGCGATGCTGCAAGCTCTTATTTCAGTGTGTTCAATGAGTTAATACTGAATAATAAGGAAAAATTTTTTATGTCTGAGAGAAATAGACGACCTCCTAAAGACAGAGTTAATTGTCTTCTTTCTTTTGTGTATACACTATTGGCGCACGATATGTCATCTGCATTGGAAGGAGTTGGATTAGATCCTCAAGTTGGTTTTTTGCATAAAGATAGGCCCGGCAGACCGAGTTTAGCTTTAGATATGATGGAAGAATTTAGATCTGTGATAGCTGACAGATTAGTTCTTACTTTAATAAATCTATCCCAAATTAATTATGATGGTTTTTCAGAATCTTCAAGCGGCGGAGTAATAATGGATGATGAAAATAGAAAAATTGTTATAGATGCGTATAGAAAAAGGAAAGAGGAAGAAATATTTCATCCTTTCTTAAAAGAGACTATACACATTGGTCTTTTGTACCATGCTCAGTCCTTGCTTTTTGCTAGACATATGAGAGGCGATATCGATGCATATCCGCCATTTATTTGGAAATAGGATGATAGTATGCTTGTTTTGATAAGCTACGATATAAATACTGTTGATATAGGAGGTCAAAAACGTTTAAGAAAAGTTTCTAAAGCATGTTTGGATTATGGTCAAAGAGTTCAGTTTTCGGTTTTTGAATGTGAAGTTGATCCTACTCAGTGGGTGTTTTTAAAAGATAAACTATTAAGTGTTGTTGATTCAAAAAAGGATAGTATCAGGTTTTATATGCTTGGTTCAAATTGGAAAAGAAAAATAGAACATCATGGTTGTAAAGAACCTGTTGATTTGCATGGAACTTTGATAATATAGGAAAAAATTTTAAGTAAATTTTAATAATGCGAATTGTACGTAATTGCATATTGTTCATTTGGATCGCGTGTTGAAAAATGAATCAGAAATTGAAAATGTGTAAAAATATATATGTGAAAATGCAGGCTTCGCACAAGTTGTAAAAAATTTGTTGAATTTGTAAGAAGTTTTTGTAGTACTGTCGCGCCTCGTGCGGGCGCGTGAATTGAAATTCAAACACAGAACTATCAGACGCAATTAAATTACCGTCGCGCCTCGTGCGGGCGCGTGAATTGAAATAAAAACCGAACTATCAGACACAATCAAATTACCGCACGTCGCGCCTCGTGCGGGCGCGTGAATTGAAATCCTCGAACAGGGATTGGTACCATCAATGTCACTCGTCGCGCCTCGTGCGGGCGCGTGAATTGAAATTCCAACTCCAAAAATGATTGCATGATAATGCGGCCGTCGCGCCTCGTGCGGGCGCGTGAATTGAAATGATACCCCTGTCGCTGCTAAGTCTCCTCCTGTATGTCGCGCCTCGTGCGGGCGCGTGAATTGAAATTTTCGGCTGGACTTTAGGAGCTTGAGCATTAGCAGGTCGCGCCTCGTGCGGGCGCGTGAATTGAAATCGCGATAGCTACTCCTCCTGTTCTTAAGTTTAAGGGTCGCGCCTCGTGCGGGCGCGTGAATTGAAATTATACTCCTGATAACGAGCATTATAACCGAAAACGTCGCGCCTCGTGCGGGCGCGTGAATTGAAATTGTTACAGGTGCTGTTGATTCCGAGCCTCATTGGGTCGCGCCTCGTGCGGGCGCGTGAATTGAAATTTTATAGTGGATGAACCCAAGGCTCCACGCGTCCGTCGCGCCTCGTGCGGGCGCGTGAATTGAAATAAATATCAACAGTAAGCTGTACTTTTTCATCCTTGTCGCGCCTCGTGCGGGCGCGTGAATTGAAATGCAAGAGACGAATCCATTATTCCAAGACAAACGGGTCGCGCCTCGTGCGGGCGCGTGAATTGAAATTTATTCATTATAATCTCCTTTATTAAAATATATCGTCGCGCCTCGTGCGGGCGCGTGAATTGAAATAGACTCCTACTGCTTATGGTGTTACTGTTACTAGTCGCGCCTCGTGCGGGCGCGTGAATTGAAATATTTTATCCTCCTCGACAAAATGTAAATTTACCGGTCGCGCCTCGTGCGGGCGCGTGAATTGAAATATCTCTGTCAAAGGAGTACATTCAGGTGTCTTAGTCGCCGCGCCTCGTGCGGGCGCGTGAATTGAAATGGGATAGGGCGTACTGCAGTCAATCTATGGTGCATGTCGCGCCTCGTGCGGGCGCGTGAATTGAAATCACGTGAAACACTTTTCTTATCGTCGAGAAATAGTCGCGCCTCGTGCGGGCGCGTGAATTGAAATTCATAATTGCGCAACAACAAATCACCATCAGTGGCGTCGCGCCTCGTGCGGGCGCGTGAATTGAAATATGCCAACAGACAAGCTGGCAACAACGATATCACAGTCGCGCCTCGTGCGGGCGCGTGAATTGAAATTTCGACCATGGTGAAGTTGTTGCGGTTTGTGATAGTCGCGCCTCGTGCGGGCGCGTGAATTGAAATTCATAGTTACGCAAAAGCAACTCACCACTAGTAAGTCGCGCCTCGTGCGGGCGCGTGAATTGAAATTAGTTGGGAAGAATTTATTACAGGCCATACCGACGTCGCGCCTCGTGCGGGCGCGTGAATTGAAATGTTAATCTTTATAACATCATCAACAGTTTCTATAGTCGCGCCTCGTGCGGGCGCGTGAATTGAAATAGCGACTCTTAAGGACAAACTTACTCGCACGTGACAAAAATATACAATAAAAGCAACATTAGATAAAGGAGGCATATGTGTTTAACACTCCAAAAAATACAGTAGAGTTTAAAGTGTGGGGAAAATTTGCATTATTTACTGATCCGATTACAAAATTAGGCGGAGAAAAAATGTTCGTATCAAATTCCTACTTACGAGGCAATTAAAGGAATTGCAGAATCAATTTATTGGAAACCGACATTTGTTTGGATTATAGATAAAAGTTCGTGTTATGAAATCTGTAGAAATGGAAACCAAAGGTGTGAGAACCTTAAAGTATCGTGGTGGTGTTGGATTATACTACTATACTTATTTGCGAGATGTTGAATATCAAGTACAAGTGCATTTTATATGAGACTTATGAAAATTGTGTTACAGCATCCGAATTAGATAAATATGAAATTGCTTGATAGGGCGCTATAACACTCGAAGTTCTTTCAGAAGAAAACGCAATAAAAAACCCTATCACGCAGCTAGAAAGCATAGACGGTGTAAAATCAAAACTTGTAACTTAAATTAATGTCCAATAACATGTTCTGCTGCAAGTACAACAAATGCTCCCGCAAATAACATAAGCGCCGTAGTTCTGTTTTTAGACTTGTGCGTTTCAGGAATTAGATCTGAGGCCGATAGGAAGATAAAGGATCCTGCTGTTATACCAAGCAATGCGCCAATGGCTGACGTAGGCATATTCTTAAATAAATATATTCCTGCAATAGTTCCTATCGGAGTAAACCAAGCTGTAAGAAGAGAAAAGTTTAGAATTGTCCTTTTAGAAGCTCCATTATGCAATAAAATGCCGGAAATGGTTATACCGTCAGGAAGCTTGTGAAGTAGAATTGCAAGAGTTGTAAGAAGTCCAAGGTTAGCGTTAGCCTCAAACCCTATTGCAATCATTAGTCCGTCAATTATTGAATGTAAAGATAATCCTGCTATCGATGTCGCGCCCGTATGAGCACGATTGACGCATGTCTCGTCGTGACAAGGGTGAAATAAAACTACAAATTGTAAAAAAAACATAATTAAGAACCCTAAAAGGGAATAAAGCATTGTGTGTGGATTTAACTCTAAACCTTTGGGTATCAAATGAGCAAACGCAAGCGTAAGCATTACGCCCGCCGCAAAATTTATTACAAGAAAAGAATTTCTTTCAGACCATCTGTGAAATGTTAATATTATGAGAGCTCCAACCATTGCCGCGCTTGCAGCTATAAGAGAATAAATAATCTCCATTGATTTCTGACAAAACATTTTGTTACGCCTTAATTTAAGATTCGAGTACTCTTTTAATATGCGCGCCAACATAAATTTAGTTGATTATAGGTTCTCATTTTATAGAAAATTTACTTCTATTTTCTTCTGTGAACTTTATAACATTCCACATCATTGCAACAGCTTTCTCGGGATAATGCCCTACAGACGTTTCGGCTGAAAGCATGGTGTAATTTGTTCCATCAAGTACGGCGTTTGCAATGTCGCTAACCTCTGCTCTTGTAGGGACAGGATTGTTAATCATGCTTTCAAGCATTTGAGTTGCTGTAATTGCAAATTTCTTATGCTCCTTACACTTTCTAATTATATGTTTCTGAAATACAGGTCCTTCCCACACAGGGATTGAAATTCCGAGATCGCCCCTTGCAACCATTATGCCGTCAACAACGTTAAGAATCTCGTCAAGATGGTCAATCCCAGATCTGTCTTCAATTTTTGCGACAAGTTTGCATTTTTTGTTTTTCTGCTCTTTTAAAATATCTACTAAAGGCTGCATATCTTCAGCATCTCTAACAAAAGAGTTTGCTACGAAATCAACGCCATTTTTTAAAGCAAAGAGCATGCCGTTGCGATCTTTTTCTTCTAATAATTCAAAATTAAGTTTAGCCTCGGGAACATTTACGCCCTTGTGAGTTTTTAAAAGATAATCCATTTGGACTTCAGTAATAATTTCATCTTTTTTTGAAGATAAAACTTTTAAAATAAGATTGCCATCTTCAATAAAAACAACCATTCCTCTCTTAATGTCTGTGAGCGAGTTCCTGTAGTCTATTGAAACCTTTTTATTGTTACCGACAACTTCTTTATTTGTAAGAATAAGTTTTTGTTTCTTTTTTAATTCTACTTTTCCGCCAGCTATTTCGCCAACTCTAATTCTGTGACCTTCAAGATCTGCAAGAATTTTCACATTTTTCTTGTATTTTTTGTTAAGCATTTTGACTAAAGCAATGTCCTTTTCATACTCTTTAAATGTTCCATGAGAAAAATTAAGTCTTACTATCGACATGCCGTTATCAGATAAATTTTTCAAAGTCCGAGGCGAACGTATGGATGGCCCCATTGTACAAACAATTCCTGTCTTACTCATTGGTACTCCTTTTTAGCTACTCTTATTTATCGATAGCAAATGCTTTAAAGATTCCAAGACTTCTTTCTCCATCCTTCATCGTTTCTGAGAGTATTGTTCATGACAGACAAATCCTAAAAATCCATACCACGATAAACTGAATGAACAATATTGTTTTTGATTTCCCTTTTTCTTTTGATTTTAAGATTTCGACGATTGCTGTTTTTGTCGCATGGGCAAATTCTGTGGAGATATATCAAACTTTTGCGCCTCGCAAATGCTTTTACTGCTTAAAAAACACCAAGCCAATCTAAGTTATAGATTCCATTCTACTAAAGTGTGCAAAAGAGAACACCCACGCCGGCTGATTATATATAAACGTGTTTCCAAAGTCAATTTTTTGTATTGGTTAGATACATACGCGACATTCTATTATTTTGTTGTATAACCTGCAAAGGGGGTTTTTAATTTTAATGCAAAACGCTGTCTTTTTGTGTTGTGGTAAACCAAATAATCTACCAATAATCCGTTAAACTCTTCTTGACTGCCCATTAATACCTCATTATTATTTATGAACTCTTCCTTAAATGTCCTGTTTTATATCTTTCCATGTATCCGCTCATCTTTGGACATCTTGAATAGCTCTAAGTAACTGCTGTATTTTCTCTTCCTTTAATATTTTACTAAATTCTTTCATATTCTCATGCCCATTGTCGTTTTGCCATTTTATTATAATGAAAAAATTAATAAATATGCTCGTGTTGTTGACGTTAGCGACAGTCCCATGCCATGCAACCAACTAGAGAAGAATAGGAATAAATAAAAGCGAAAATACTAGATACGCGGTTGTTCCGCACAAAAAGCGCTCCTGCTTATTAAAGAAGTTTGTGCGTGTACTACAACAAATAAATATCCTCTAACCACTAACGAAGTAACACAAATACTAACAGAAATAATGGCACATGACAAGCGTGTCTTACAAAAATCTAATAAAAACCTTCTATACGAGACGGAAAATACACTGGGAAATACGCCGGATATTTCGGGGATATGAGGAAGTCGTAAGAGCAATGTGCCAACGAATAACGTGATTTTAAGTGAAATTATATCCTCGCCCTTTAGGGCGAGGCTTCCTGTAATGACAACGACGCGGCAACTGCCAACGATACGGCATAATTTAGCTCGTTATTCGCGAATATATCTTCTTATCGTTTCTTCATCAGCCATCTCCCAACTGTTTCAACAAAATACTCATCAGTTCAAAAACTATCGCCCCGCAAATATTCTTTTATCCCTGGAAACTCTCTTGCTATATTTTTTGGTATCCATAACTACGCGGCATCTTAACTTGCGTTTGGTATGTCCTGCGCTCCAATACTCTTTTTCCATACAGAAATTATGCCTTCTTCTTGCGAAGGATACAGCCTCTTCACAACAAACGAGACGCGCAATTTGTTCCCAGTCTTAAAAGACTGGGGATGAATTGCGCAGGTTATAAAAATACTAGGAGATAGGAGAGATGTATGAAGGCCA
>JAIXNA010000023.1:0-1103 GCA_020328135.1 Candidatus Endomicrobiellum dinenymphae | reverse complement strand
GGTAAGAGTTACTTCGCCTTTTGTAATAGAAGCTGCAACCATATATGTCGCAGCTTCTATTCTGTCAGGAATTACTTCATGAATAAAACCGTGAAGCTTATCTACGCCTTCTATCGTAATTTTCTTTGTCCCTGATCCTACAACTTTTGCGCCCATCTTATTTAAAACGTTTGCCAAATCTTCTATTTCAGGTTCTTCAGCAGCGTTAATAATTGTAGTTTTACCTTTCGCCAAAACTGAGCAAAGCAATGCGTTTTCAGTTGCGCCAACGCTTGGAAATTTAAAGCTTATAGCAGCTCCTTTAAGTCCTTTTTCAGCAGAAGTTTTTACATATCCACCTTCCACTGAAATTTCTGCACCCAATTTTTTAAATACATCTAAATGAATATCTATGGGTCTCGCACCTATTGTACATCCACCAGGCAAAGATACATCAACTTTCTTAAGTCTTGCAAGTAAAGGCCCCATTATTAAAACGCTTGCACGCATTTTTCTTACTAAATCATAAGGAGCCTCATGTTTATATCTACATGAAGAATAAATTTTTACAATATTCCCTTTTTTAACGATTTTTTTACCTATAAAATTTAAAAATTCAATCGTAGTATCTATGTCTGCAAGAGATGGAACATTTGTTACCGTTACAGGCTCATCTGTAAGTAACGCCGCAAACAAGATAGGTAAAGTAGAATTTTTTGACCCAGAAATCACAACTTCGCCTTTTAACTTCTTACCACCGCGTATTACTATTTTGTCCATTTTAATCCCAAAGTTTATATAAAATTTATGACTACTACTCAGAAGCCATTACTTCCCGACATAACCACAATGAACTTGAATTCCAACGTTTTAAGCACATTGAAATATGTTTTTGCTTCAGGATTTCCCTTGCGAGAAAAAGCTTTATACAATGCATCCCTTTTGACATTAGCTTTTTTGCTTATTTTTGTCATGCCTTCAGTCGCAGTTGCAATTGCCTTTGTTTCCTCAATAAACAAAGGCAATTGCAACKGCGMCTGAAGGCATGACAAAAATAAGCAAAAAAGCTTTATACAATGCATCCCTTTTGACATTAGCTTTTTTGCTTATTTTTGTCATGCCTT
>JAIXNA010000114.1 GCA_020328135.1 Candidatus Endomicrobiellum dinenymphae | reverse complement strand
TATTATTTTTATCAGATATGATTAACRCCGCTTTTATTTTACTATCCACTTATTTAAGGAAAAATAAGTGGATAGTAAAATAAAAGCGGCGTTAATCATATCTGATAAAAATAATATTTGGCACCCGTTTACACAAATGGCAGATTGGCTTAACAACGATCCTAGCCTACCTCTGATAATAGATAAGGCAAAAGGTTCGTACTTGTATGATGTTGATGGTAAAAARTATCTTGATGGCGTGGCTTCTTTATGGGTAAATCTTTTAGGACATAGAAATACGAAAATAGATAAAGCGATAAAAAGGCAAATTGATAAGGTTTCGCACAGTACATTTCTAGGACTTACTCACATTCCAGCAATAAAATTAGCTGAAAAACTTTTAGAAATACTTCCAAGTAATCTGAAGAAAATTTTTTATTCGGACAATGGTTCTACAGCTGTAGAAGTTGCATTAAAAATGGCTTATCAGTATTGGCAGTTTAAAAATGAAAAGAGAACAATATTTTTATCTTTAAAAAATGCATATCACGGCGATACTATAGGCGCTGTTTCTGTAGGCGGAGCAGATTTATTTCATTCAAGATTTAAACCGTTACTTTTTAAGAGCTGTTTTGCGATGTCTCCATATTGTTATAGATGTGTTCACAGGAAGAATAAAATAAAATTCCCTTTAAACGTAAAAGATTTTAAGGATCATAATATTCAGTTAGGTTGTAGAGGGGAATGCATAAAGCAAGTTGAATCTATTCTTATTAAGAATCGTAAAAAAATTGCAGCAGCTATTGTTGAACCATTAAATCAGGCTGCTTCAGGTATGATAATAATGCCTAAAGGTTATCTTAAAGAATATGCAAATCTTTGCAAACGTTACGGAATACTTTTCATTTGCGACGAAGTTGCTACCGGATTTGGAAGAACTGGTAAAATGTTTGCGGTAGAACATGAAGGCGTTAAACCTGACTTTATTTGTTTGTCAAAGGGAATAACTGGCGGTTATATTCCATTGGCTGCAACTGCTACAACAAATGATATTTATAGCGCTTTTTTAGGAAAATACGAGGAATTTAAAACATTTTTTCACGGGCATTCATATACGGCAAATCCTCTTGCATGCGTTGCGGCAAATTCGGTTCTTGATATATTAAAACAAGACAAAATTCTGCAAAAATTACAGCCTAAAATTAAATATTTAGAAAGGGAACTTACAGAGTTGTCAAAACACGACAAAGTAGGCAACATCAGGCAGAGCGGAGTAATGGTTGGCATAGAAATTGTTAAAGATAAAAAAACATGCAAGTCTTACGACTACAAGCTTAAGCTGGGCGCTAAAATTTGTAATGATATTAGAAAACATGGAATTATAATTAGAAATTTAAGCGATACTCTTGTTATGTTTTTACCACTCACAATAACTAATCAAGAAATATCTGCGATCATTAGCGCGATTAAAGCAGAATTAAACAATCTATAATAATGTTGATCGTCATTTAAAATATTTTAAATTATTGCATAGTTGCTCGATATCCTGAAATGCATGCCTTGATGTTATCGAAATCCTGATTCTTGCTTGATTTTTTGGCACAGTTGGCGGCTTTATTGCAGGTATATAAATGCCTTTTTCAAATAAATGTGAAGATATTCTTTTGGTGTTTTCAATGCTTCTTGTTACAATGGGTATTATCTGCGATTGGGTGTTTGAAGTATCAAATCCCAATTCAGTTAATTTATTTTTTAATAGTTTTGACATAGCGTGTAAATGCTGTCTTCTGTGATCGCTGTTTTTTATAATTTCTAAAGATTTTAAAGCGGCTGCGCATATAGCAGGAGAAACTGCTGTTGTGTAAATAAATGCTCTGCTCTTGTTAATTAAAAAATCTATAAATTTACGTGAACTGCACACAAAACCGCCTTGTGCGGCAAAAGCCTTTGATAACGTTCCAATTGTTATATCTATTTTGTCTTCAACACCAAATATGTCTGCAAGCCCCTTGCCTTCTTTGCCAAAAACTCCGGTAGAGTGAGCTTCGTCAACCATGCTAACAGCTTCGTATTTTTTGCAAAGCTCGACAAAATCTTTTAACGGAGCAAAATCTCCGTCCATAGAAAAAACCGATTCTGTTATAACAAGTTTAAGTTTATATCCTCGCGTTCTTTTAAAAACTTTTTCAAGAGAATTCATATCGCAGTGTTTATAGATAAAAATTCTGCTTCCAGAAAGTTTCGCGCCGTCCCAAAGCGATGCGTGATTTAACTTATCCATTATTATGCAAGACTCTTTTTCGTTAGACATTAACGCGCTTATAACTCCCATGTTGGTTTGATATCCACTTGGGAAAACAAGAGCCGCTTCTTTTTCTTTGAAATTTGCTAACTGTGCCTCCAATTCTTCATGAATTGCAAAGTTGCCGGATACTAATCTGGAAGATGTGGCCGTAAATCCATATTTTTCAATAATATTTTCTGAGGTTTTAGCTATATCTTTATTTCCCGCAAGATCTAAATAATTGTTTGACGAAAAATTTATCAAATTTCCATTATTTATTTTTGACTCAGGAGTATCTTGTGCTTTTCTTAGCGTTCTAAGCAATCCTGAATTTTCTATTTCCAATAGTTTCTTTTCTAAAAAATCTTCAAACATGCTTATCCTTAATTAGACATATGTTTTTTTAAAAACAAAGCTGATCCTTGCCCGCCAAACCCAAAAGAAAGAGTAAGCGTAGAATTTATAATTTTCTCTTTTGCTGTGTTTGGAGTGTAGTCTAGCCCCAAATTTATATTGGTTTGCTTAAAATTTAAAGTCGGCGGAACAATATTGTTTTGCATTGCAAGCGCTGAGAAAGCCGTTCCTATCATTCCTGAAACTCCAAGCGTATGTCCAGTGGCTGCTTTCGTGGAACTTAACGAAATTCTTTCTGCATTTTCAAAAGCCTCAGAAACGGCTTTACTCTCATTATAATCGTTTAATTTTGTTCCGGTTCCGTGCATATGTATGTAGTCAGGTTTTTGCAAGTTGACCGCTCTTTTGATTATCTCTTTCATTTTTATATGCGAACTTATGGATAGAGGTTTGTCGGAATAAATTCCATTTGCAAAGCCTTCAATTTCGCAATAAATTTTTGCTTTACGAACTAAAGCTCTTTCTATGCTCTCAACCACAACAAAACATGCCCCTTCGCCTATTGCAAATCCATCTCTGTTTGTGTCAAAAGGACTTGGGCCATGTTTTGTTAAAACGCCCATGTTTTTAAACCCAGCTACATATAAAGGATGTATAGAAGTTTCAGCGCAGCCGCATATAATAGCGTTGCATAATCCTGTTTCTATTAGTTTGCAGCCTTTTATAATTGTAAGAATACCTGTTGCGCATGCTGCAGATATTGAAGATGTTTCACTGTGGAATTGAAATGTTTTTTTCAGTTTTTTCAAGAGAGAATTTTCAAAATATAATGTTTTATTAAAAAGATTTGGTTTGCTTTCGCCGACACAAAGTCCTACTTCATCCCTCTTTATATTTTCTATATTTGCTTCCTGCAGAGCCTCCGAGATAGCAGTTTTTGCCATTTTGTATTGGCGTAAATTATCTTGAATTTTAAAGTCTTCAACAGATGCCGTGTACATGTCAAATATATTGTTGTAGCATACTTGAGACTCAGAGCTGATAAGTCTTTTCCAGTTTGTCTCTTTACCTACGCCTAACGGCGAAACTATGCCAATACCGGTAATTCCTAACCTCATTTTACCTCTGTTTTTTACACAGTCAAACAACTTTATGAATATATCGCCTGATTATCCAAATGCCAATGCATATCCTCTATATTCCAATACCCTCTTACCGTCCTCTCAAAATCTTTTATTTCCTCTTTATATACCGCTTATATAAAGAGGAAATAAAAGATTTTGAGAGGACGGTAAGAGGGTATTGGAATATAGAGGATATGCATTGGCATTTGGATAATCAGGCGATATATTCATAAAGTTGTTTGACTGTGTAAAAA
>JAIXNA010000113.1 GCA_020328135.1 Candidatus Endomicrobiellum dinenymphae | reverse complement strand
TACTACGATAAAAGCGCTTGAAATTATTGGCGAAGCTTCAAAGAAAATGCCTTCGAATATTCAAAACGAATATTCGAAGGCATTTTCTTTGAAGCTTCGCCAATAATTTCAAGCGCTTTTATCGTAGTATGAACTGTTTTTTATCTTTTTCAAAATCTTATTTAGAAATACTTTTCATAAAGGATTTTACATCTTTAATCGACGCTAAAACCTAAAATCTGCAAAAGAATTTTAAGCGAAGTTGTATACGTCAAATGACAGGTATATAGATTGTATGCATGATATTATATCGTCGATTAAAGATGTAAAATCCTTTATGAAAAGTATTTCTAAATAAGATTTTGAAAAAGATAAAAAACAGTTCATACTACGATAAAAGCGCTTGAAATTATTGGCGAAGCTTCAAAGAAAATGCCTTCGAATATTCGTTTTGAATATCCTGAAATTCCGTGGAAACAAATAGACGGTATGAGAGATAAATTAATTCGTGATTACTTTGGCGTTGATGTTGATGTTTTGTGGAAGACAGCAAAGTCTGATATTGCGCATATTAAAATTGAATTTGGAAATATTATAAAAGATTTAAAGAAAAATAGTTATTTAATAGAGGCAAAAAATGACGGAGTATAATCATTCTGAAATAGAAAAAAAGTGGCAGAAAAGATGGAGCGACGATAAGATTTTTGAATGTAAAGAAGATTCAAAAAAAGAAAAGTATTATTGTTTGGAGATGCTTCCTTATCCATCCGGTAATTTACATATGGGGCATGTAAGAAATTACGGTATTGGCGATGTCTTTGCCCGTTTTCATAAAATGAAGGGCAAAAATGTTTTGCATCCTATCGGTTGGGATGCTTTTGGTCTTCCTGCTGAGAATGCTGCGATAAAAAATAAAATTCATCCTGCAAAATGGACAAAGCAAAATATTGCCCGCATGAGAGAGCAGTTAAAGGCTCTTGGTTTTTCTTATGATTGGAGTCGAGAGATCGCAACTTGCGACCCGGAGTATTATCGATGGAATCAGTGGTTTTTTATAAAGATGTGGGAGAGAGGTTTAGTTTTTAGGAAAAGAGCGAACGTAAATTGGTGCCCGTCATGCCAAACTGTTCTCGCAAACGAGCAGGTATCAAACGGCGTGTGTTGGAGATGCGACAGTTACGCTGAACACAGGGATTTAGAGCAATGGTTTATAAAAATTACCGATTATGCTGATGAGCTTTTAGATGGTCATAAACAACTTAGCGATTGGCCTGAACAAATTTTATCCATGCAGAAAAATTGGATAGGTAAATCTTTCGGCATGGAAATTGATTTTACGCTGGTTGGCACAAATAAGAAGTTAAAAATTTTTACAACAAGACCCGATACGCTTTTTGGCGCGACATTTATAGTTGTGGCTCCTGAACACGAAATTATAAATGAGATGAAATTGCAAATCATAAATTATAATGAAGTCGCAAAATATGCGATTGATAGCGGAAGAAAATCAAACATAGAAAGGTCTTCAAGTAAAGAAAAAACAGGCATAAGGCTTGAAGGCATTAATGCGATAAATCCGGCGACAGGAAAAGAAATTCCTGTTTTCACAGCGGATTATGTTTTAACCGATTATGGCACAGGAGCAATCATGGCTGTACCCGCTCACGATCAAAGAGATTGGGAGTTTGCAAAAAAATATAATGCGCCCATTGTAGAAGTTATAAAAGGCAACAGTTCTGCATCTGTTGAACAACATGCTTATGAAGATGAAGGGCAGTTTGTAAATTCAGGGCAGTTTAACGGCGTAAAATCCACGGGAGCTTTTGATATAGTTGCTCAGTGGGTGGAAAAACAAGGTTTTGGAAAAAAAACAATAAATTTTAAGCTTAAGGATTGGCTTATATCAAGACAAAGATATTGGGGAACGCCCATACCGATGATTTACTGTGAAAAATGCGGTACTGTTGCCGTGCCTGAAAAAGACTTACCAATACTTCTCCCTGAAGATGTTGAGTTTACAGGGGAAGGCGAGTCGCCATTAAAATCAAGCAAAACTTTTGTAAATGTAAAATGTCCAAAATGCGGAGCAGACGCAAGAAGGGAAACAGACACAATGGATACGTTTATAGACTCTTCATGGTATTATGCAAGATACTGCGATGCTCGTAATGATGCTACTGCTTTTGACAGCGCAAAGTTAGATTATTGGATGCCTGTAAATCAGTATGTTGGCGGAATAGAACACGCTTGTATGCACTTAATATATTCAAGATTTTGGCATAAAGTTATGAGAGATTTAGGACTTGCAAAACATGACGAGCCGTTCATAAATCTTTTAACGCAGGGTATGGTTACGTTGGGTGGAAGCGCAATGTCTAAATCCAGAGGAAACGTTGTAAGCCCTGATGAAATAATTGAAAAATATGGCGCGGATACCGCAAGACTTTTTATTCTTTTTGCATCGCCGCCGCAAAAACAATTAGATTGGTCTTCAGATGGCGTTGAGGGCTGTTGGAGATTTATCAACAGAGTATGGCGTCTTTTTGATGCAGTTAATATAAAGTCCAATATTGTAGCAGCAGAGAAAGACAAAACAGATATTTTAAGAATGCTGCATCGAATAATTAAAAAAGTCACGTATGATATAGAAAAAGAATTTCAGCTCAATACTGCAATTTCTTCAATTATGGAGCTTGTAAATGCTTTATATACCTATAAATATCATTCAAATGATGACGGAATTTCGCTTGAAGCGTATAGGGCGGTTATTCTTTTAATGACTCCGTTTACTCCTCATCTTTGTGAAGAAATATGGGAAAAGTTAGGACATAAAGAATGTATATCAACTTATACATGGCCGACTTTTGATGAAAATATGACAAAAGAATCTTCTGTTGAGTTGCCTGTACAGATAAACGGAAAACTGAAAGGTAAAATAGTAGTTGCAATAGATGTCGTTGAAGGGGAGGTTAAAAAGATTATAGAAGCTGATAATAAAATTGCAGCTCAATTAAAAGATAAACAAATAGTAAAATTTATATATGTTAAAAATAAGATAGTTACAATAGTTGTTAAATAGTTTGGGGGATTTCATGAAAAAAATTACGGTACTGGTATCTTTATTTGCGCTGCTTTCCATGTCTTTACTATCTTGTGTATCTCCGTATGATCCTGCTGTGCAGATATTACAGGGTCATATTAAAAAAATATACGTTAAACCTGTTATAAATAGTACTGGTCAGTTTGGTCTTGAGACATTTACAAATGTAGTTATGAATGAAGTGCTAATGGATGGACATCTTTCTTTGGTAAACGATGAAGCAGAGGCGGATGGCGTTCTTACAGTTGCTATCAGAAATTATGTTTTACAACCTCTTTTTTATGATGAAAACAATGTGCCAAAACAATATAAGCTTTGGATTATATCTAGCGCTTCGTTGATTGATAAGGAGAACGACGTAATTTTGTGGATTGAGCCCAGCTTAGAGGGAGTACGCATTTATAGAGATATCAAAAGAGAAGAAAGCGATGTAGCTATGGACAATGATACGAGTGAAGATGATGTCAGAAATATTGTCTTGGAAAAAATGGCCAGAAATATTGTTAGGAGAGCGATAAAAGGGTTTGAGTCAGTAACCAGTGTGTCAGAAAAGAAAGTTCCTGCAGAATAGACGAGTATTTGCATCATTATGGATAAAAACATATGTCAATTTTAAAAGTTCGAGATTTCAGTAGATTAATATCAAAGATTTCAGCTGTTTATTTATTTGCTGGGGAAGAGTCTTATCTTGTCGATGTATGTCTTAATAAAATAGAGCGCTTTCTTGCAGTTGACGACCTAAACAGAGAAGTTTTTTATGCCGCAGAATCTTCGGCAGAAGATATTCTGAACGCTGTTCAAACTCTTCCATTTTTGAGCGAAAGGAGAGTCGTGATTGTTAAAGGCGTTAATAAAATGAAAGCAGTTGATGCCGAAAAAATAACAGATTATTTGTCGAATGTTATAGAAACTACGTGTCTTATACTTTTATATAATGATAATTATAAAAAAGAAACAATCTTAAAAAGAAAGGAGTTAATAAATAAGTGTATTTCTTCA
>JAIXNA010000217.1 GCA_020328135.1 Candidatus Endomicrobiellum dinenymphae | reverse complement strand
AATACCTCATAATTGTTGAATTTGTTTCTCCTTGCGCTTCCTCTTGCAACTTTTCAAGAGTTGCAAATAAACGTCCTAAAACATAGCCCGGATTTGTATTTTCTTTGTTTAAAGACACCGTTATTTCCTCCTTTTGTGTTTTTCTTGAGAGCCTATTCAGATAGGCTTTTATTAAAGCGGCTCTTGGATACGTAATTTGTTGCTCGGCTTTAATGCGATTTATTACTGCCTGCAATAACATTACTGGATAAGACAACCCTTTTAAAACTGACATCATAAAATCGCCGGCAAGATGCGGCGCAATGTTTTCTGGCTTACCGAGAACGGCAGTTGAAACCAAAAGTTTGAATAATGGTAAAAATTCACTCTCAAAACTTGGTCTGTCTATTTCTAAATCTTGGAAATGTTTTGCTATATTTTCCGACATACCTCTTACCGTATCTTTTATAAAAAATCTTACTGCTATCCTTGCAGCGTTTGGAGAAAGCCCTAAAACATAAAATTTAGTTTTACTATCATCATTACTTAAAGCGCCACCTTTTACAGATTTCAATAACGCTTTTACGGCATTTACTCCTTTATCAGGATTGTCTTTCGGTGACATATTAAAAAAAGATGCAAAATTACTTTCTAAGTTGTTTTCTTTAGCCGCCCAAAAAATCGTAGAGGAATCTCCTATTTGTATTTTTTGTTGTGATTTTTTATCAAGCAAAAAATTTAAAGCTGTAGTATAAGCAAACACTGCTTTTATACCTGATGGGGAATTATTGCCTTGCTCTTTTCCATAAGAACAGTATGCTGGGGAATTAAACGACACTATGTTAGCTCCGCTTGACTGTGCGCCCCAAACTCCTTTTATAGAAGGATGCAACTCTTCGATAATATCTTTTTCTCCTGAGATTAAACAAGTTGTTTTTTCCGCTTTATCAAATTTTTTCAAATTCTTTATACCTATTATAGAGTTTAAAAGAATTTTTGACTTAGCAATTATATCTGATTCGCCTTTAAGCTTAAAAGTGATTAAAGCTTTTTTATCCTCCAATAAAACCTTTAAACCTTCTGCAAATTTTTCTTGCAATAATTTTTCTTTGTCGGATTTTTCTAAAAACAGTTTTAATGCATTCAGTCCTTTATCTTCCTGCTTCCCGAGTAAATCGATTTCATTTTTAAATTCTTGGTGCATTTTGCTTATTCGCTCATCATCACTTTATCACTTT
>JAIXNA010000216.1 GCA_020328135.1 Candidatus Endomicrobiellum dinenymphae | reverse complement strand
AGGTAAAACTTCATTCTCAACAGAAATACTGAAATGTTTAAAATTATATCGAGAATTTTTAAGCTTGATATGTTCTTTTAAAGTTTTACCTGAAAGAATATTTACTTCAAGCGCTCTAAGCAGTCTCTGAGGATTTCTTTTATTTTTTTTAGCAGCTTCAGGATCTAAGTCTAAAAGTTTGTTATAAAGTTCTTCCTGAGATTTAACGCTTAGTTCTTTTCTTAAAGATTCGTCGGCTTTTGGCATTTCGTCGAGCCCATAAAGTAAAGCTTTAATGTATAAACCAGCGCCGCCAGTTATAACAGGGATTTTGCCTTTGTTTGCAATTTCTGCAATTTTCAAATCAGCATTGCGCGCAAATTCTGCAGCGCTATAAGCTTGATCGGGATTAATAATATCAGTTAAATGCTGCAAAACTCCGTCTATTTCACGAATGTCGTCTTGTATGAAAATACCTTCCTTATTAGCGCCAATATCTAAATATCTATATATTTGTCTCGAATCGCAAGAAATTATTTCACCATTTTTTGCTTTACAAAATTCAACAGCTTTTTTTGTTTTTCCGCTTGCAGTTGGTCCTGAAATTATTAGTATATTCATTTTCTCTCTTGTCCATCATACCTTTCAAATGTTTACCATATTTCGTCATTCTAAATAAAGTGAAGAATCCACGCCGCTGTTGTCATCAGCCCGCTGAAAAAGAGATGCGCAAGAAGTCCTCGAAAGAGGGCGATCTGCAGGAGTTCTACGTCTTTTGCTAGTCTTACAGCTATCATTGGCATAAGGAGCAAGACCTGCTTAGAGCGGCAATTTTTCTGCGCTTAGCTTTTTGCCAAGTTCAGGCATAACGGCTAACAAGGTCATAGTAGTTTTTTTCGCCTACTGATTTCGCAGAACTTATAGCATACGCCTTTGCTTTTAGTTCTGTCTTTGTTCGTACGTTCTTTGATTTCTTGGTCTATAGCTTCTAATTGCTTCTATAATGCTTCAATGATTACTCTTATGGAACGTTTGGCTACTTTGTCGTCAAAGCGCCAAAGCGTTCTTTACGATTGCGCTCTTTTTGCAATATATTAACTTGGTATTAGCTTCTTGCTTTCAATTGTTCGCATGCTGCAAACTAAAGTTTGCGCATCAGCAACCTCGTCAAGCTTTTCTTGCGGTGTTGGAGATTTTGATAACCACGAGCTTTTGACTCCATTACGACGAGTCGTCTTCTAA
>JAIXNA010000112.1 GCA_020328135.1 Candidatus Endomicrobiellum dinenymphae | reverse complement strand
GGGTTTATGCGCGACTATTTTGGCTTTTATAGGCTTACCAGCTAAATATAGATCGCCTATCAAATCTAAAGTTTTATGTCTTACAAATTCATCTTCATAACGAAGAGGGCTTTTGTTGTGTATTCCATCTAACCCAATAACTATTGCATTGTCCATAGATCCGCCCAAAGCAAGTCCGTTTTTCTGCAAAGCTTCTATTTCGTAGTCAAAACAAAACGTTTTTGCCGAAGCAAGACAATTTAAATATATATCTTTATTTAGATTAGTTAAAGATATTTTCTGAAATTTTAAAAAAGGGTGATTGAACCCAATTGCACAATCTATTTCCAAACGATCCGACGGATACGCCGATATTTTTGTTTTTCCTGACTCAAAATGCACAGGCTCTTTAAGCGTGTAATATTCTTTTAGCGCGGCAAACTCTTTTATACCACAGTTTGCAAGAGTCTCCGCAAATATTTTTGCGCTACCATCTAAAATGGGAGGTTCATTGTTATTAATTTCTATAATTAAATTATCTATCCCCAGCGCGGCGCATGCAGACATTATATGCTCTATTGTGTAAACACGGTCACCGTTTTTTTCTATAACGCTTCCTCTTATTGCAAGCCCTGAGACAGCATTAGACCATACAGCTTCGATTTCAGTTTTTTGCTGCAAATCTACTCTTACAAACTTAATACCAAATCCTGCGTAAGAAGCTGGTTTAAAAGTTACTATGCTTCTGTTGCCGGTGTGAAGACCAATGCCTTCAACTGATACTTCTTTTAAAATAGTCGTTTGATTTGCCATGTTAAGTTTATTTATCCTTCAAAGCTTTTTTTATCTCTTTTAAATCTTGATACATTTCCGGTAACTTTCTCGTTAAGACTCTTATCTTTATACTGTCGTTTAATGGAGACATGGGATTTCCACCCACACGCTCGCCATCGCCAATATTTCCGGAAATTCCAGCTTGACCTGCTATCATTACGTTATTTCCTATTTTTAAATGCCCTGCCACACCGGTTTGCCCGCCAACAGTAACATTATTGCCCAAGTGTGTTGACCCTGCTATTCCTGTCTGGGCAACAATCATACAATTCTCGCCAATGTGGACATTATGCGCTATTTGAACAAGATTATCTATTTTAGTGCCGTTGCCTATTTTTGTAGCATCAACAGCAGCTTTATCTATTGTAGTATTTGCGCCTATTTCAACGTCATTTCCTATCTCAACGCTCCCTATCTGCGAAATTTTCTGTATTTTATCTCCGGTCATTACAAAGCCAAATCCGTCCCCACCGATAACAGCTCCTGGTTGGATAACAACTCTATCGCCGATAATTGTATTTTCTCTGATAACGACATTGGAATATATAAGACAATCTTTGCCAATTTTTACATCTTTACCAATATATACATTAGGGAATATTCTTGCGTTGTCATCAATTTCTGAACCTGCTTCAATAACAACATTTTGACCTATATATGCGTCTTTGCCAACCTTTGCTTTTTTTGATATGGACGCTGACACGTGTATATTTTTTTCTATAGAACCCAATCGCTCTTTCTCTATAATTGAGAGAACGAGACCGTAAGCATATTGAGGGTTTGCCACTTTTATAATATTTTTCCCTTGAAACTTTGACACATCTGTGTCAGTTGCGACCAAAATAACGCCTGCTTCAGTTTTTAAAGCTTCAGAAAGATACTTCAAATTGCCTAAAAAAGAAATTTCATTCACTTTCGCTTCTATAAGACCATTAACGCCAGTCAAAAGAATATCTTTATCTCCAATCAGCGCGCCTGAAACAATTGTCGCAAGTTCTGATGCTGTAAGTTTCATTTACATATCCTTTGTCATTTTTATAACTTCATCCGTAATATCTTTACACTTACCTGTTAAAATGCTTTGTTTTTCTAAAACTACAGCGCCATCGTATTTTTTGGATACTGCCTTGAGTAAAATTCTATATCTTTAAAATACTTGCAGTATTTTTTCTTCCATTAAAGCAATCTCATTTTAGTTCTGTCTGACATATCTGTAACTTTAATTTTTGTTCTTTTATTAAACTCTTGGTCATATCAGGCTGTTTTGAGATGACCTCAACAAGATTATCAACTTTTGCGGTCTGGGCATCAGATATTCTTAAATTTATACTTCTGACCTTATCTTTAAGGAATTAAACTCTTTTGACAATTTCCTTTATAACTGTTTTTCGCGTTTTTGCAAAATCTTGTATTTCTTTTTTTATGACCTTACGTTTTTGGATGAGAGTCAAAAACTTTCTCCATATCGACATAAAGAATACTTTCGGATTCCTTTATAACAACTATTAACGCATTCACGCTCAACCGCTCCGCTTATTAGGAATCTCAAGACCAAGAGCGCTTGACACAAAAAACAAACATCAACGATAATATAAAAACTTTCAGAAAACATTTCCAATAGTAAAATAAAAACGCCACGGGTCGCCTTTTTTACGATTTAAACCATATCCCCAATCAAGCCTTATAGGAAATAACGGAGTTGCAAGTCTTACGCCAAAACCTACGCCGGAACGAAGATTTTTGTGTCCATCGCCTAAGGTTAAATTTACATCCCTAAAATTTTCCCAAACTCCACCGATATCATAAAATATAACGCCTTGAAGAATTGTTCTTTTTTTCTCCGCAAATATAGGGAATTTATACTCGACATTAACCACGCCTTTTACTTTACCACCGCTTTCATGGCCTATTTCAGTTTTTTCATTGTACCCTCTTATCGTATCTCCACCGCCAACATAAAATTTTTCGTAGATAGGTACCTTTTGACCGCCATAGGCAGTAATTACGCCTGCTTCCATGTTAACACTCAACACAAATTTCCAAAATGTGGAAAAAAACAATGTTGACCTGGCGATGCCTCTAACAAAATTTACATCGCCTCCCAACTTATTGCTCGCTAGTTGCAAACTTAAAAGCTGCCTGTTGCCCCTTGACGGTTCAAACACACAATCAGTCGAATCATACACACACCGAGCAAAAACGCTTGTTGTTCTGCCTTTTGATAAATCTGACTTTTCTTTTATTTTCTTTTTTACTTCATCTTTTATATCGAAAAGCCTAACATTTTCAATTTTATATCCAAACGACAAATTTACATAATCGCTAAGCCTCGGTCCAACTTCAGCGACAAGACCTTTTCTGCGTTCTCTATAAGCGTCTGTAACATGTGCATAATCTCTATTTCTCATAATGTCGAAAAGGCTTGCAGTCAAACTCGCATTCCTATCAAAAATTCTAGGTTCAGTCCAATCCATTTGATAACTTTGTCGTTTCCTTTCTCCAAGATCTCCCGACAAGTTTAATGTTTGACCTAAACCAAACAAATTCATATGCCGAAGCTGCAACAACCCTATGAGCCTATCTACAGAAGAATATCCTACGCCAGCTAAAATCATTCCGGATTCAGATTCAGCGATAGCAAGAGACAAGTCCAATACATCAGAAGCGTCTGTAGTCATCAGCTGAGGCTCAACGCTCTCAATAAAACCTAAATTATAAATTTTTTCAATACTTCTGCGAAGTTTTTTGAAAGAAAATAAATCACCAGGCTTTAAAAGAACTTCTCTCCTTATAACCTTATCTTTTGTCGAAACAAGACCATCTATGTAAATATCTCCTACATATACGATGGAATTTTCTTGTATTGATAGGTTCACATCTACAACGCTTTCTGCAGCTCGTTTATTAAAATCAGAATTAATCACCGCATTCAGGTAACCTTTATCGTTGTACACAGCATGTATATCCTGCACCGTTTCAACAACTTTATGCTGACTAAAAACTTGACCTTTTTTAAATTTAATTATCTTACCAATTTCTTTGTCCTCAACGGCAAAATTACCGCTGTGTAGGACAAAGAAATTGGTAAGATAATTAAATTTAAAAAAGGTCAAGTTTTTAGTCAGCATAAAGTTGTTGACTAAAAACTTGACCTTTTTAAATTTAATTATCTTACCAATTTCTTTGTCCTCAACGGCGGCAATACAGTCGTTTTACAAAGATAACGG
>JAIXNA010000111.1:353-4128 GCA_020328135.1 Candidatus Endomicrobiellum dinenymphae | reverse complement strand
TATAAACGAAATGAGATCCGTATTCTTGTACGCGGCGATTTCCCTTTTTATTTTGATAAAATTTTATGTGACAAGATAGAACATCTTCGAAAACAATTAGAGCGGTTGCATATAATGCGTCTGGTCTAATTGTTTTCGAAGACGTTATATCTGTCAGGAAATTAAACATTGAAAAAGATAAGAGATTCTTTAATTTATCTGCAGATTTTTCAAAAAATTTTTTAAATCTGGATATTAAAAGTTCAAATATAGATTGGCATTTTATAACTGATGTTTTAAATTTCCCTAGTTATCTTGATGGCAATGCGAATATAAATGTCAATTTGTCGGGAAAGATTGATGATATAAAAGGAAATATGACAATAATTTCAACGAGCGGATCTTTGATGTCCGTTCCCTATGATAGTTTTAATCTTGAAATGAATTTGCATGATAGTCGCGCGTATATAAAAAAAGCATCTGCGTATAAACGAAATGAGATCCGTATTCTTGTACGCGGCGATTTCCCTTTTTATTTTGATAAAATTTTATGTGACAAGATAGAACAGGAGCCTGTAAATGTTGTTTATGAAATCAGCGATTCTAAGTTAAATATTTTAAAATATTTGCTAGATGGTTATATTAAGCCTTATTCCGGGAGAATGTCACTAAATGGATCTTTTACGGGTACTTATAAAAAAATTAGCAGTAATGCCAAACTTTATGTTGTAGGCGGAGGTTTTGAATCAAACGATTATTTTAATAAAATTAAAAATGTGAATATTGAAATATCGCTTGTTGACAAATTGATTAAAATTGATAAATTTAGTTTTAAATCCGGCGGCGGGGAATTAAATGCCTATGGTCAAGCTAGGCTAAAAAATTTTGGTATTGAAGATTTTGACATAAGATTTGTTACTGGTAAAAAAGGAATTCCTTTACGTATTCCACAGCTTCCTCTATCAAGTTTTATGAGGTCTAAATCGTTGCTGCAAGATTATTCTTCAGGAGAGCCAAGTTTTGATATTAGAGCGCAAGGTACTCCGACAAAACCTAAGATTTCAGGAAAAATTAGACTCGAAAACACTCGCTTTACATATCCTGGATCAGAAAATAGTAAAGATTCTCTTATTCCGGAAACTACAGAGTTTGATATAGAATTGGCGACAGCAAAAAACACGGTATATCAAAATTCTTATATTTCAGCATTAATAGACGGCTCCTTACATATTAATGGAACATATGGCAACCTTAGAACCAATGGAATAATTGAAACTTCAAGCGGTATAATGGATCATCTTGGCGCACGATTTGATATATCAAAGGCTAAAATAGAAATCATGGATGATAAGCAGGTGCATATAACTGCTTCAGGGATAATGTCTGCGCCATCAAGAAATGGTAGCAAAT
This sequence comes from Candidatus Endomicrobiellum dinenymphae, assembly GCA_020328135.1. Taxonomy (GTDB): domain Bacteria; phylum Elusimicrobiota; class Endomicrobiia; order Endomicrobiales; family Endomicrobiaceae; genus Endomicrobiellum; species Endomicrobiellum dinenymphae. The sequence goes on along the minus strand of JAIXNA010000111.1, from coordinate 2,739 downwards.
CTGAAAAGATGGAAGTAATAGTTAATAGATCTGAGATATCTGAGCTGTTTAATCCCGATACCATAAAAATTGTTTCTAAAGATGATACTAATGTAGATTCGCGTAAAGCTGCTAAAAAAATTTTAGGCGTGGAGCAAGACAATTTTATGACTACTTTGCAATCCGAAGGACTTTCCGACTTTGCGATGAAGCAACAGACTTTACGTCTTTTTGGGCAAAAGTTTGCTACCCCTTTGGCAAGGGTAATACTTCGCAAAACGGGGCTCGTAGATAACTTGAGAATTTCTTATGCGGCTTACGATGTTGGGTCGGACAATAAAAATGCGGGTATTGCAAGGTTGTTGTCAGGAACAAAATGTTCGCTCGAAAAAAATCTTACAAGCCAGATTCTTCTTGGTTATTCCGTAACTTTTTTTGATGATATTAAAGATAAACGCGACTTACGGCATGAAGTAGCAATGAGGTATGAGTTAGCAAATAATTTATTTTTAAATGGTAGTTACGAGTATGAAGACGAAAAATCGTCTCGTCAATCTGATGAAAAAGCAATGCTACAATATCGATTTCGCTTTGGTCCGTCAACGATAAAAAAGATTAGTAAGGCCATAAAGCGTGTAAAATAGGATTTGTCTGATGTATACTTTATTATAACGCTACAGGCGTACGGAGGAATGGTAATGCAAAATTTTGATCAATTTATAGGTTCTTTTTCTTTTGATGGTAGACTTGGAGAATCGGATATTATAGGCTCAATAGCTCATACTAAAATGTTAGTAAAGACTAAAATCATAAATGCTTCAGATGGTAAGAAAATTATTTCAGGACTAACTTCTGTTCTGAAAGACATAAGAAAAGGCTGGAGTATTCCAAAGGAAGAAGATATTCACTATGCTATTGAAAAAGAACTTATACGCAGAATTGGTATTGTTGGTGGTAAAATGCATACCGCAAGAAGCAGAAACGATCAAGTTGCCACAGATTTAAGAATCTATTTAAAGCAAGAAATTACAAATATTAAAAACCTTGTAAATACTTTTCAAAGAACACTTGTTAAAAAAGCCGATGAAAATATTGATATTATAATGCCGGGTTTTACGCATTTGCAGCCTGCTCAGCCTGTTTTGGCGGCGCATCATCTGCTTGCATATGCGCAGATGTTTCAGAGAGATAAAGAAAGACTTTATGATTGTTATAAAAGAACTGATATTTTGCCTTTAGGGAGCGCGGCTTTAGCAGGGACGTCTTTTAAAATTGATAGGCAATATACGGCTAAACTTTTAGATTTTCAAAATATCAGTGAAAATTCTTTAGACGCTGTAAGCGACAGAGATTTTGCGGTAGAGTTTGTTTTCTGCATGGCTTTAATCGCTTTACATTTGACCAGATTTTGCGAGGAAATGATTTTATGGATGAATCCAGAGTTCGGATATATAACGATAGATGACAAATTTACGTCTGGGTCATCCATAATGCCTCAAAAAAGAAATCCTGATTGCGCTGAAGTTATAAGAGGAAAATCTGGGAGAATCTTTGGTGATTTGATTGCTCTTCTTACGATAGCGAAGTCTTTACCTCTTGCATATAATAGGGATTTACAGGAAGACAAACCGCCTGTTTTTGACGCTTTAGACAATGTAAAAATGTGTCTTAAGGTTATCAACGAAATGACTAAAAGTTTAAAATTTGTAAAAGAAAGAACTCTAAAAAGTACGGAAAAAGGATTTATTGCAGCTACTGAAATAGCTGATTATCTTACAAGAAACAATGTTCCTTTTAGAACGGCTCACGGATTAGTTAAAGATATTGTTTTATATTGCAAAAAACATTCCAAGGCGTTAAATGAACTTTCTATTAAGGAATACAATAAGTTTTCTCCAATATTTAAAAAAGATATATTCAACTGCCTAGATTTAAAAAACATTACGAATATAAAGATGTCTTACGGAGGGACTTCAAGAAAATCTGTTATTCGTCAAATAAAAAATATTAAACGGAAATTGAAATGAAAAAAATTATCTTTTTGTTGATTTTAGTATTGTCGGCGCAAAGTTTATATGCGAATACAGTAGAAAGAATTTTAAGCGAATCCTCGAGCGTACGAACTGCTTTATCTATAAACCCCGATATATTAGCATCTGCTCAAGATTTTGAGTGCGCCATACAGAGGGTTAGAGAGGCAAGATCTTTATATTTGCCAAAAATTAACTTCAATTTAAGTTTGTCAAAATTTAATAATCCAGAACCTATGATAATATCAGGGGAATCGTTTAACAATTTGACTTATTTGCCTAGTGGTAAAAAAGATTTATATTTCGCTGTCAGACCTTCTATATGGCTAAACATTTATACGGGCGGCAGACTAAAAACTACTAACAAACGCGCCCAC
>JAIXNA010000111.1:0-343 GCA_020328135.1 Candidatus Endomicrobiellum dinenymphae | reverse complement strand
GTAAGCTTGGTCAGAAAAAAAACTATAGCGAAGTTTGATTATGATAAAGAAGTTTTAAGCTTATTGAATGCTGTAGGACTTGATATTAATACAATAGTTGATATATCAGGTGAATTGAGTCCTAAAATGAAAGACTTCAATTTAGACAAATGTTTACTGCTTGCATATCAGTTTAAGCCCGAAATAAAAATAACGCAGGAACAGGAAATTCTTGACGGATTGGAACTTAGTTTAGAGTCGATTAAAAAGTATCCTAGTGTTTCTGTTGGCGCAGCTTGCGGGGCGACTGGCGACAAAACAATGGATGACAAACTTATCGGCTATAAAAACGATTGGTGTCTTT
>JAIXNA010000110.1 GCA_020328135.1 Candidatus Endomicrobiellum dinenymphae | reverse complement strand
GGAGGCGAAACCACAGAAGTTGGAATCACATGCGTCTTAGCCTTCAACGGAGTATGCGAAGCAGGAGATTTCGCAAGTTCCTCTTTAAGTTCTTCTAACATATCTACGTGTTGAGATATATCTGCTTCGCTAGGAGAGGACAGAGAAGTCGGAATCCTCTCAGGCGCAGGCTTAGACTTATCCTGATGTTTAGGAGACTCAACAGCAGGCTCAGACTCAGACTCAGGCTTCGGACTCATAGGAAGACTCGGTGAGGCGGTAGGCTTCGAAATAACAGGATCCGGAGGAGTTAGAAGCGAAGGCTGAGGTTGAGGCGGAGGAGGAGCTGAAAAAGGAAGAGCTGAAAGCGGAGGCTGAGAAAGCAAATGCTGAGATTCAGGCTGAGAAGGAGCATTTTCAAGCTGCGGCTGAGACGAAGGCTGCTCAAGGAGCGAAGCTAAAGGAGGCGGAGAAGGAGTCCTGCTATGAGGCGTGAGCGAAATCACATCATCTACGTGTTGAGATATATCTGCTTCGCTAGGAGAGGACAGAGAAGTTGGAATCCTCTCAGTCCCAGTCTGAGAAAGCGGAGATTGAGGCGGAGTTGAAAGCGAAGGCTGAGGTTCAAGCGAAGGAGGCGGAACAAACTGAGGAAGGTTGCCAATTGTACTAGATTTGAAAGCGCTCTTCAGTTCTCTCAAGCTTTTGCCTTCATACTCTTTTGGGTTATCATATACAGACCCAAGAATACGCTCCAGAGAGCGCTTCTTATAAACATACCAAACAACAGCAACTACCACAATACCAACCATACCCCAACCCACAATTTTCTTCCATGACCATCCCGAAGATTGAGGKTTGGGGTGGGATTACTGTTGCGGTCATTGTTGTTGGTATAGGCGTTGTTGTTTATATTCGCGGGGGACGCGCTTATGATAAAATGCTGGGGATTGATAGAACTATTAATAGTTATCCTGTTAAGTTTCATATGTGGATAAGCAATCTTTTTAGACACAGGAGGTATGGTTTTAAGCCTATTACAATTGGCGACCTTCCTCAGTTTGTTCCGCCTCCTTCGCTTGAACCTCAGCCTTCGCTTCTAACTCCGCCTCAATCTCCGCTTTCTCAGACTGGGACTGAGAGGATTCCGACTCCTCTGTCCTCTCCTAGCGAAGCAGATATATCTCAACACGTAGATGATGTGATTTCGCTCACGCCTCATAGCAGGACTCCTTCTCCGCCTCCTTTAGCTTCGTTCCCTGAGCAGTCTTCGTCTCAGCCGCGGCTTGAAAATGCTCCTCCTCAGCCTCCTTTAGCTTCGCTCCCTGAGCAACCTTCGTCTCAGCCGCGGCTTGAAAATGCTCCTCCTCAGCCTGAAGCTCAGCCTTCGCTTCTAACTCTTCCGGGAACTGTTATTTCGAAGCCTACCGCCTCCCCGAGTCTTCCTATGAATCCGAAGTCTGAGCCTGAACCTGAGCCTGCTGTTGAGTCTCCTGAACATCACGATAAGTCTGAGCCTGTGCCTGAGAGAATTCCGACTCCTCCTCCGCCAAGTTTTGATAGTAAGGACTTTATATTAAATTTTCACGCTAGTGATAAAAAATTACATCCGGAAGACTATACATGCGACTGTATTAATATTCCTGCCAACTATAAGGGAAAATTTTTTGAAGAGGCTCCGAAGAATGTATATGATGAGATAAATATAGTCAATCGGGTTAAATTTATTGTGGACAGTTTAAGTCTGCCAATGACTAGGAAAGACGCTTGCATAGAACACAAAATACTCGCTGAACAAATTAAAAAAGTAGAAAATCTCGTGAAATCCAATGACAATAATGTTAAATTGTTTGGAGGTAGCCGTTGGGGCTTTTGGGGCTTGTTTAATAGCCTCGTGAAATCCAATGACAATAATGTTAAATTGCTTAGAGAGGCTGCATCGTATCTCAATAGAAGAAGTAGATTAATTCTTTCAGCCATTGAATCATATTATCCAAATTAAATCAGCAGCATATTAATTGTAATATAACGATTCAGCCATAATTTGTTATGCTAATTAGTTATTAGTTAATTGTAACGCTACTAATCCCATGTTAGTAGCTAGTACCCTAGCTCTTTCTTCTCCAAAAGCGTGAAAAGTCTATTATGTTACGGGATGCTACAACAATTTGACAAGGGCGCTAATCTTTTTGTACAATCAGCGGGTCGTTTGTTCCACAAGTTCTCTTTTCTTTTCCTTTTGATTGTTACGAAATATTAACAACATTGGGTTGAGGGGGGGGTGTGGCAGAGTGGTCTAATGCACCAGACTGTAAATCTGGCGGGCTTGCCCTTCGGTGGTTCAAATCCATCCGCCCCCATGCCAGATTATTTGCGGGAGTAGCACAGTGGTAGTGCCCCAGCCTTCCAAGTTGGTCATGCGGGTTCGATTCCCGTCTCCCGCTTTTGGCTCTTGTAGGGCTTATTTTCCAAGAAAGCGCCGAGGTGGCTCAGTGGTAGAGCACCTCCTTGGTAAGGAGGCGGTCGCGGGTTCAATTCCCGCTCTCGGCTATCCCTATACAAAGCAAAAAATTCGTCTAAAACTTAAAAATTGTATATTTATAAGACGACAGACAGCCTAAACCTCAAACGTTTTGGAAGTATCTAAGACGCTATATAAAAACATAACTCGTTAGCAAAATAATCATAAGTTATTTTAATGTATTTTCTATGTCCTTGCCAAAACCTAGATTTGAAATTGTGACTAACTTCTCTTCATCCGTATAGTTGGCAATACATTCGTTCTGTCATCGTAATACTTGCATGACCTACTATTGCGCTAATCTTTTTTATAGGTTGCCCAGAATTAATAAGCGTAGTTATGAATTTATGTTTAAGAAACACATAGCCGTATTATTATCATTGTCAATTATATTATCTTCATGCGGTAAGAGCGATAAGGGTAATGATGTTACGCGTACCCCCCCCTATCGGATGTTGAATCTGTAGAGAAAGAGTCTGAACCCAAAGCGACTGACTATTCGCTGTCTGAAATTCCCCATGCCCCGTCTGTTAATCCTAAAACTGAATCTCGTATGTGGTGTAGGAAATATTGTCTTCCGTTAGGCATTGTTGCTGGCGTTGCGGTTGTTGGCGCTGTTATAGGCGGTTGTTGGTATCTTTACGATAGACATAAATTCAATCAGGAGCTGTCTAAGATAGAATTTACGCATCAACATGCGGAGTTTCTGCCAGCAAGAGGTTCTGGGGAAGAGAACTTTGTAAAAGAAATTTTAAAGAATGGTTACGGTGAAAAGCCTCCTGATGATTACGTCTATCCCATTGATACTGGTAGTTATCATGGAACTTTTTTTACAAATCCTCCGCAACCTGCTGCTCCGCTCCCGCCTCTGCGACCTACTTATTGTCCGCGAGATTATTTATATATATACGACAATATGTGTATTATAGACAATCTAAGGCTGCCAAAAAATATAGTAGAAGCTGGGATGGAAATTAATGCGATAGATAATGAAAGGAATTTAATAGAAGCCCTTATAAAGGAAAATCATACTGATAGCGCTTTGCTTCGTAATCTTGAATGGCATAACTTTAAAAGACGGTTCTTGCTTTACGCCGCCATCACTATAGTTGAACAAGGCGTTAAAAATGGGAAACGTTTTGTGCGATATGGATATGAAGGATATAATTATGGAGCATAAAAAGCAGTAGTCTATAGTCCCTACGAACACCGCCTAAATGAAAAATTACTTCAGGATCTCTAACTTCCTTTCAAGGAGCGTTAGAGTCAAACAAAAACGCTGTATCCAACTAGTTAAGCGGATACAGCGTTTTGCCGTAAATACATGCCGCTAACCTAACAAAAGTTTAAAGATAAGAAAGAGGCGCTTGTTTTTAAGCGCCTCTTTCTTRTYTTGTATCTATAAGAAAATCAAGCTAAACAAACTAAAACTTTAACAATCAAAYCCTAAAACCAACCAAGAAGAGATATTTTTAAAAGAAGAAGTTTTAACGAATGGAAYAGCTTTAAAGCATTAGAGTTTCAAAGGTACAACGAAACAGAGCGGTTAATCTTGTACTTTAGGTTACATCTTAGGATATTAAACAG
>JAIXNA010000109.1 GCA_020328135.1 Candidatus Endomicrobiellum dinenymphae | reverse complement strand
GCATGAATGCTAGTAGGCCAGCGGCGGGAGCTGCGGGAACGCCTCTTTCTATCATGCCACTCTTTGGCGTTGTCGGAGGTGTTTCAGGCGGATGTTTTGCGACAAAATCACATGTTTCTTTGTGATGTTTTTCAGTTTCTCCGGGAAAACCAGTGATGATATCTGTAGTAAGCGCTAAGTCGGGTAATGCGAGCGTTAGTGTATTTATTTTTTTTTCAAATTCTCTTGTTGAATATTTTCTGTTCATTTGCTTTAAAATTTCATCGCTGCCTGATTGCAGAGGAATATGCAAATGACAGCATATTTTTTTAGGATTTGTCCGCATTAGCTCTATTAATTTGTCATCAATTTCGTTTAGCTCTATAGATGAAATCCGTATTCTAAAAATAAAAGGAATTTTTACTATTTTCTCAACGATATTTGATAATCCTCCGTTATACTTACCCAGATGTATTCCCGTTAAAACTATCTCAGAATATCCGCCGCGTATAAAATTTGTAATCTCTGAAAGAACTTCATTTTCAGGTTTGCTCCAAAGAACATTCCTAACATATGGAACTATACAATAACTGCAAAAGCTATTACAGCCATCTTGTATTTTTAAAAACGCTCTTGAATGTTTGTAAAAATTATAAACTATTTGTTTTTGAGATTCATTAAAAAGTTTCGCTTTATCTTCAACGATTTCGATATTTGGAAACATTTTTTGAATATCAATATTTTTATTTTTTGTAAGGCAGCCGGTAAGTATTATTTTTGGCTTGTTTGAAAGTCTGGAAACCTTTCTTAAAAAGTATTCACATTCTTTATCTGCAGTTGCTGTTACTGTGCACGAATTAAAAATGACAATATTTGCATCTTCGGGTTTTTGTGTTCCCTTAAAACCGTCGTTTTTAAATTTTTCAGAAACAAGTTGCGATTCATATTGGTTTACTTTACAGCCGAAAGTGTATATATAATATTTCTTTTCACTCATAATTAGTCTTATTTTAGTCTTATTGTCATATATTATAGTTCAAAGCACCCATTGACTCTCTCAAAATGTTCTTTTGATAAATTAACATTGTTAGCTTACTTGCGAATGTACGTCTTAAAGTTTGGGGGCGCTATACTCACGCATACTCGCAAACTACTGCAAAAGTCGGTATTGCTTGCTTTCTCACATTTGCTGTTTTTATTAAATTCGCCGCAATGCCCACGACATTACGGTTGTGGAAAAAATGAGTGTCATTATTGTTAAGCGTTTGTTTTTTATCTTCCAACAACTACGCTATAACAGTCTTTTCTTTTTTCCATGTAAAAGCTATAAAAATCATTGTTACTATGCACGATATGCCACAAAATATAAAAAGTCCGCTCCAACCCAAGTTTTTAGACATTACCGCTCCGCCCATACCAGAACAAGCGGCTCCTGCATATTCAAACACTCCAACAAGACCTATAGCCGCGCCTATTGATTCTTGCAGCGTAACACGAGCAAGCAACGCGCCGCATCCCAAACTCTGCGCCCCTTCTACAAAAAAACCGACTAAAGCAAGAAAAGTAGCTATAACAAACCAAGAAGATGTTCCCAAATTAATAAAGTGGTACATTCCCCATATGCTAAGAGTCAGACACGCCAGATATATTACAGTTATTGGAGCGGCGCGTCCTTTAAAAAATTTGTCAGCAAACCATCCGCCTGAAACACCTCCGACAACGCCAAAGAGTGGCATGAATGCTAGTAGGCCAGCGGCGGGAGCTGCGGGAACGCCTCTTTCTATCATAAATATATGACCCCAATCAAGGGCAACCCAACGAGTAAAGTACAAGAACATTGACGCTAACCCAATATACCATACAAAAGGATTTACAAAAACATATTTTTTTAGAACTTGCCAATTTGAAAGTTCGCTATGTTTTTCTCCCGATACAGTAATATCGTTGCGATAAACTTCGATGGGAGGCAAGCCGACAGAGGAAGGTTTATCTTTTAAAACAAAAATCATACCGATAGCGACCATTATCCCAAGTATGCCAGGCACATAAAAAATTGCGCGCCATGAACCCAAAAGCAGACATAGAGGAGATATTGCGCCTAGTAATGCTATGCCTCCTGCTTTAGAAGAACTAAATAGTGTCCAAAAGAAAGATCTCTCATTTGGAGAGAACCAATAGACGGTTCCTTTTGCCGTTGGTGGAAATCCCATAGACTGTACCCCTCCATTGACTCCCCACAAGAAAGTAAGTAATGGTATTGATGAAATAAAACTGAAACAAAGAGCAACTATGGAAGTTCCAAGTAATCCAACTGCCATAAAAGAGCGAATATTGCATTTGTCAGCAAGTATACCGCTTGCAAATTTACCTATGCCGTAAGTTATGTACATTGTCGTGCCAAGGATCCCATAGTCATTTTTTGTCATTCCAATGTCGTGCATCATGGAGGGAGCTGCAAATGTTAAACTTTTGCGTGTAAGATAAAAACATAGGTAACCGACATACATTCCAACAAACGTTTTAATACGCCATAGTTTGTACTGCTTTGCAATTTGGTTTTGCCCTGTAATGGGTTTTGCATCTGGCAATGTCTTCATCCATCTAATAAATTTTTTGAGCATGTTCATCCTCCATTTTTTTACGCTTTTTGCATCTTGTTTTTTGTGGGAACAATTAAACAATTGTTGATATCAAATTATTTTATTTTGCGACACCGAGTATTATAACAAATTGTACGCGTACAAACGAAACAGGCAGATGTGAAATATATCAATGCATACTTATCAAAGATTTGCTAAATATATTGTTTCAGGATGAAACTGCGCGACATAGTACGTTAAAGTCATTGTGTTTTAGACCTATATTACATACACATGTTAGTTTCTGTCTTTGCAATTTCTGTTAAATTTTCAGGAATGGTATTTCGTTTTACAATTAATGAATGATATCTCGTTGCAACAAATCCTTGTGGAATATTTTTAAAATAACGGACAATTTATATCAAAGAAAATACTAGAGACTTTGCCATGCGCGGAATGTCTAACTTGTGCATAGACGCTTCAAAAAATTGAGCTGCGCCTTGATGCTCAAGATATATTCCAAGATTTTTTGTTTTGTAAAAATTTTTGATTATACCCAAGGAAATCCCAGCATTGCTAAGATTGCTTGGTCCTGGTAAAACTACTATATTCTCAAACTACATTTCTCTTAAATTGCGCGATAGTTATTTATCATTTTAAAAACTTGCGGTGTAATCGCAAGTTTCACAAAACCTTACGCCATATTATACATAGATGAACAGTAACTGTCTATCAAGAGATTGACTTTAAAGCTTTTGATTTTTCAGCTGTAACAACAGCTACGACTATATACGGCGATAGGAAAATAAAATGAAAAGATTACTTTTGACAGTCGTATTATGTTGTTTCTCTATGATGATTGGATGCGCTGGGCAAATCTCTGATACATAACTTAATGCCGGCAAGTCAAAAGAAACCATTATTCAAGAGAAAATTGACGCTCTATGCAGAGAAAGCGATGCTCTCTCTAATGAACTTGGAACTGTTTTCAATAAAAAGAAAATTCTTTGGAACAAAATGTACAATACCAACAAGCCTATTGTTACTACAACTAAAATCGATGAACTTGAAAACAAAAATATCGATCTTGAGCTGAGAAATCAGGATGTTATCATATCTAAACATTTGAAGCTTAGCGTAAATACAAAACACCATTCCGTTTAATTTCTGATTAAAACAACTCACGCATGCGCGTTAAATATCCTAGACATTTTCTTTATACCAGTAAGTTTTCATATTCTCTTGCAATACTAAGATTTTAGTTTGATACATACATATCTGCAAGGAAAAAGCTAAGAGTCATAGAGTCATAAGGATTTAGTAAATGTTTTATATCTTAAATTTGACAATCCCATAGAAAAGAAGTAGCATTCTCCGACAGACGAACGAAATAATAGAACTTGATGAAATATTGACTCCCTAAAAATGTTTAATAAACACATAGCCGTATTATTATCATTGTCAATTATATTATCTTCATGTAGTAAGGGTAACGACATGAAGATAATATAATTGACAATGATAATAATACG
>JAIXNA010000215.1 GCA_020328135.1 Candidatus Endomicrobiellum dinenymphae | reverse complement strand
AATCCTACAAACAGAAAAAAACTTCAGGAAGAATTGGTTAAAGGCAGTTTTTCTATGGTAAAAGACGAAGCGCGTTTACAGTCGCAATCAGGAGCAAATCTTTTAGATGTAAATATGGGCGTGCCAAGCGCTGACGAAGAAAAACTTCTTACGAATGCCGTAAATCAAATACAGGAGATAGTTTCAGCGCCTTTATGCATAGATTCAAGCAATACAAGCGCTTTAGAGCAAGCTGTTAAAAATTGCACGGGAAAACCTATTATAAATTCTGTTAACGGCGAGCAAAAAAAACTAGATTTAATACTGCCCATAGTAAAAAGGTACGGCGCTTCTTTGATTGCTTTAACTACTGACGATAATGGAATACCAAAGACGGCTGAAGAAAGATTAAAAATAGCTGAAAAAATTTTACATTTTGCCAATAAGTATGGTGTGGAAAGAAAAAACATTATTTTCGATTATCTTGTGTTGTCTGTTAGTTCTTCTCCTGAGCAAATACAAGAAACATTAAAAGCAATGAAAGAATCAAAGCAATTACATCCCGAGTGCAAACTTGTTTTGGGCGTATCAAACGTTTCTTTTGGTCTTCCTTCAAGACAGACAATAAATTCAACATTCTTAAAAATGGCCGTAGAGGCCGGTCTTGATTTTGCTATTATTAATCCTCACGAAAATTGGACAATAGACAGTCCTCTTGCTAAAGATTTACTTGAAAATAAAGATAAAGGCGCTGCTAAATACATGGAGGCTTTTTCTTCTTTTAAAAAGTCGTTGCCCAAGGTTGAGGCAGAAAAATTGCCTTTAGATAAGCAACTTTATTTTGCAGTTTTAAACGGAAATCAAGAGTCCATAGCTGATATTGTAGGACAAATTATCGCATGCGACGACAATCCTTTTAAAATGGTAAATGATAATGTGTTAAAAGCGTTAGATATTGTGGGGGAAAAATTTGCTTCAAAAGAATATTTTTTGCCGCAGATAATTATGTCGGCGCAGGTCGCTCAGACGGCGTTTGCAATATTAAAAACTACTTTTAAGAAATGCAAAACTTTTTCCGCGGGCAGAGTTATAATGGCTACTGTTAAAGGCGATATGCACGACATAGGTAAAAATATAGTGGGAGCAGTGCTTGAGAGCTATGGGTTTGACGTTGTAGATATGGGAATAAATGTTGATTCTCAAGAAATAATAAATAAAGCTCGCGAGGTTAATCCTATTGCAATAGGGCTTTCAGCTCTTATGACGACTACAATGCCA
>JAIXNA010000022.1:6951-9998 GCA_020328135.1 Candidatus Endomicrobiellum dinenymphae | reverse complement strand
AAAAACGCTGTATCCAGCTAGTTAAGCGGATACAACGTTTGTTTTGCTGCGTCTTGAGCGTTTAGCGTGTTTAATACGCTACAAAGTACGACTGTACAATCACAATCGCCGTAGGGGTTACATGGTTTGTTTAGGTTTGTCAAATCCCATAGCGGCAAATACAAGAACTATTCTAAAACGGATAGCTATTATAGGGTTTGCGGAACGGACGGATTATATAATGGCAAGCGCGCGCATAGTTCGTTTAGGTTTGTCAAATCCCTTCCTTTCTTTCTTCCTTTTTACTAAACGCTTTGTAATGATATAATCCTCTATAGGTAAAATGTCGCTTTGGGCTAGAATTAGGGTATGTAACAAATAGCCAATTTCAATAGGCATTGGTATTAATTTTAAGATAAAACCCACAAAGCGCGCAAAGGTTACTCTTGGATGGATATACGCTTATTGCAGGGAAAAATTGTATTAATAATCAAATCAATACAAAAATTTATTTGAGATTTGGAAAAATAAAATGTCCGTGCAAGAAAAATGTCTTTTTCAATATAAAAATGATATGCTTGCTTCGGAGATAAACAGAGCATTTATTGACGATGGCATTGTGGAACAAAGGGCATTTTTAAGAGAGAACGATAAATTAAGTAAGTTAAGCAAAAAATGAACGAGCTGTTTATCAGATGCAAAGAACTCGTAAAGCAACACAGTAATAATGCTTAAAAATTCTGCATACAACTGATGTATATAAATATTCTTAATGAAAACTTGGAGAGTTAAATGAAGCGTTTGAAAAACAGATATTTATTTAGAATGTATGAGTATATACAACCTTTTATAAATTACTCAATTCCAAAAGAGGAAGCTGTTTATGGTAAAAAAGTTTTAGTTATTGCGCCTCACCAAGACGACGAAGCTGTTGGTTGCGCAGGTACGCTAATAAAGCATTCTAAAACAGACGGGTGTGTTGAGATAGCCTTTTGTACGCACGATACGCTTGAAAGAATGAAAGAAGCAGAACAAGCTGCAAAGATTATAGGGTCTAAAAGGAATCATTTTATGCAGTTTGCTGCGCACAGTTTAAGCGGCAATAAAGATTTTGAAGATGCCTTGACCTTGCTTATTAATAAAGTTAATCCCGATGTTATTTTTATCCCATTCTTTTTTGACAAACACAACGATCATATGGCAATTTCACAAGTTCTTGTTGATATAAAAAAGAAAATAGATTTAAAATTCATGGTTTATTGTTATGCTGTATGGTCGCCGTTAAACCCTAATTGCTTGTTTGATATAAGCGATGTGTGGGAGCTGAAGAAGCAAACAATAGAATGTTATAGAACGCAGATTATCAGCAGAGATTACGTAAAAATTGCTCGTGGGTTAAACCAATACTGGGGCGAATTAAAAGAGCATAATATGCAATATGCTGAAACGTTTTTTATGATGACTATAAGAGAGTATATATCCTTATGGAATAAAGTGTTTAAATGAAAAAATATAGAGTGTTGCACATTTTTTCATCGTTTTCCATGGGCGGCGCGGAAAGAGCTACGCTTTTTTTAGCCTCAAATCTTCAAAAAACTGCTGAATGCGATAACATAGTTGCAGCGCCTTTCGAAAGTAAATTGTATGAAGAATCTTTGCAAAAAAATATTAAGACTGTCGCTTTTAAAGCCGCTAATGCTTTTGATCCTTCCGGAATTTTGCAGCTTATAAAAATAGTTAGGCAGAATAACATCAATATATTGCACGCGCATCAGGGGAAACTTTTTTGGACTTCTTTGATAATAAAATTATTTTCTCGCAATCTTAAAGTTGTCTTTCATAGAAGGCAAGACACAAGGCACGGTTTTGTCAGTAAAAATCATTATCGTTTTGTTGATGCTGTTATCACTGTGTCGCAGGCTGTTGCAAACGGGTTAATTAAGTATGAAAAAGTCAATCCGAATAAAATCAAAGTAATTTATAATGGCGTAAACGTTGAAAAGTTTAGAGGCAATATTGATTTTAGTAGTGTTATAAAAGAATATAACTTGCAGGACAAAATTGTTGTTGGAGTAGTTGCCAATATAGTAGATTTTAAAGGCAAAGGGCAAATCTATCTTATGGAAGCTGCAAAAATTTTAAGAAATCAATACTCAAACTTAAGATATTTAATTGTGGGGTCAGGTAAAGGATTAGAAGAGCAAAGAACTTATGCAAAAAAGTTGGGAGTTGACGATATCGTTTATTTTACGGGATTTCAAAATCAGCCGCAAAAATTTGTTGCCGCTATGGATATTTTTTGTTTGCCTGCGTGGGATACCGAAGGAATGCCAAACGTTGTTGTAGAGGCTGAAGCTCTTGGGAAACCTGTTATTGTCACCAATGTCGGCGGTAATCCGGAATCTTTTGTTGATGGAACAACAGGGATTATGGTGGAACCATCAAATCCTTTGCAGATAGCTCGCGCGATAAAGAAGCTTATTGATAATTCAGAACTTGCAAAACAGATGGGTGTTGAGGGTGAAAAATTTGTTAAAAAGAAATTTGTCATTGAAAAAACTGTTGCAGACACTTTAGAAGTTTATGGCAAAATAATTAATCTTTAGTTGCGGAGACTGCAATGAGAAAAGTTTCAGCTTATGTCTTAACAAAAAATGAAGAAAGACATATCAAAGATTGTATAAACAGCATTAGATGGACTGATGAAATTATTATTATTGACGATTTTAGCATAGATGGCACCATGGAGATAGCAAAAGAATTGGGTTGCAAAGTTGTTCAAAACCAATTTGAATATTTTGGCAAACAACGAAACTTTGCTTTGACCCAATGTTCTTACGAATGGGTTATATGTCTGGATGCTGACGAGAGGATAACTCCCGAATTAAGAAAAGAAATAGAACACGAACTTAAAAATTCTCCCAAGTATGATGCTTATGTAGCGCCAAGAAAAAGCAAATTTATAAATAAATGGATTTTGCATTCAGGATGGCGCCCGGATTACAGACACCCCGTTTTTTTTAATAAAAAGAAAGTAAAGTATAAAGATCAGATGGTGCATGAGGATA
>JAIXNA010000022.1:0-6941 GCA_020328135.1 Candidatus Endomicrobiellum dinenymphae | reverse complement strand
GCGCTGAAGAAATGTTTCAAAAGGGTAAAAAGTTTAGAATTTTAAATCTTATTATAAATCCATTCGTAATGTTTGTAAAAATGTATGTTATCAAAAAAGGATTTCTTGACGGATTGACGGGCTTTATACTTGCTATGTTGTACTCTTCATTTTATACTTTAATGAAATATGTTAAACTTTGGGAACTTCAAAATAAATGAAATTTTTGTATCCATTGTCTTTAATTTATGCCACCGTGTCTAAAGCAAATAGAAAATTTAGCATTCCAAAAAAACTTTCAAGACCTGTAATAAGCGTAGGCAATATTACCTGGGGCGGAACAGGCAAGACGCCCATCGTAATAGAACTTTTGAACTTCCTTATAAAAAATGATTTAAAACCTACAGTTTTAACGCGCGGTTATGCGAGAAAAAATAAAAAACCTCTGCTTTTAAAAGATGGGGCGGCAGGAGTTAATGTTTTAGACAGCGGCGACGAACCTCTTTTAGTTGCAAATAGCGTTCCAAAAGCGCGCGTGGTTGTCGGCGCAGACAGATATTTCAGCGCTTTAAATTTTGAAACCGAAATAAGTACGGACGTTTACATTTTAGACGACGGTTTTCAGCATTGGAATATTCAAAGAGATTTGGACATAGTATGCGTTAACGCTGCAAATCCATTTGGTAACGGCATGCTTATGCCGGCTGGGGTTTTAAGAGAAAAACCAGAAGCGTTAAAAAGAGCTGGTCTTGTAATTATTACAAATTCCGATATGATTTCTGAAAAAGAACTCCGTAAATTAGAAGCAGAAATATTTGCATTGTCAGGCAAACAATCGATTGTCTCTTATTACAATGGGTTTGAATATAAAAAAACAGACTTGAGTACGAGTTTCAGCTCTGAGCTTTTAAAAAAATCCGACGTATATTCTTTAAGCGCCGTTGGTTTTGCAAAAGGTTTTAAAAGTTCTATTGAAAAATCAGGGATAGAGGTAAAAGACAGTATCGTTTTTAGAGATCATAGCAGTTATACTAACAAAATGCTTAAGAAGATAATTAGCAAAAAAGATAAAAATTCGTATTTTATTATTACAGCTAAAGATGCTGTTAAATTTCAAAATATTGACGCGAGTATAAAAGAAAAAATTGCGGTTCTTATCGTAAATCCGCATTTTGTAACGGAGAAAGAACAATGGGAACAAGAAGTGTTAAAAAGTCTGCAGTATTTTTAGATAGGGATGGAACCCTTATTTTTGATAGAAATTATTTAAATTCGCCTCAGCAAGTAAAGCTTTATTCTTTTGCCGCAGAAAGTATAAACAAACTTAGGACAGCGGGTTTCAAAATAATAATTGTAACGAATCAGTCGGGTATTGGCAGGGGGATGATTACAGAAGAAGAATTAGAAAAAGTAAATAAGAAATTTATCTCTTTACTTAAAATTGCAGGAGCGAAAATAGATGGTCTTTATTATTGTCCACACATTGATAGCGACAATTGTTGTTGTAGAAAACCAAAAACTGGAATGGTCATGCAGGGCTCGAAAGATTTTAGTATAGATCTTAAGAAATCGTATACGATTGGCGACAGCGCAAGAGATTATTTGCTAGGATTTAATATGGGAGGTAAAGGAATTTTAGTGCTTACTGGTCATGGCAAAAAACAGCAAATTAAAGTGTCTAAGGAAAAAATAAAACCTTTTGCCGTATGTAAAACTTTAAAACAAGCGGTCGATTTGATAATTAAAAATACTAAAAAAATTAATATATTATTGTCTATACTGGCTATCTCTTCTGTGTTGTGTTTTGCGCAAAATTCGTATTCTAGCGGTGATTTTAAAACAGCGCAAGATTCTTTTGTTTCTCAAAAACTTGCGAGCGAACGTAAAAAACTGGATGAGAATAAAAAACGATATGTTTGGCAAAAACGCGGCAAATATCAAATCCCGGAATACGAAAAACTTAAATATACTATTCTTTGGAATTTTATTCCCGTTGGCGAAGCATCTTTAGAATTAAATGGCTTTAGGAACGAAAGAGGAAGAAAGGCTCGTTATGCGCGCTTGGATTTAGTTACAAAATCATTTTTGAATTCTTTTTATGATATTAGCGGAACATTTGAGTCTTTGTTTGACGAAGAAAGTAAATCTTCTTTCCAATTTATATCAAAAACATTGCAAAACGGGATACAAAAAAGCGAGCATCTTTTTTTTGAGCCGGTAGAGCAAACATATCAATTACACGTTGATGGAACAATACAAAAAGGCAAAACTGCGCAATATGCTCAAGATATTTTAGCGGCATTGTGTTACGTTAGGACTCTTCATTTGAAAGTAGGGAGCAAATATAACTTAAACATACATTCAGGAAATTCATCATACCCTTTAACTGTGAAAGTTTTAAAAAAGGAATTAATCAAAATTGAACAAAAATCATTTAATTGTTTTGTGGTAGAGCCTTTTGTATCCGATGATGCAAACATAATGGATTTAGGCGGTAAAATGACTATTTGGATTACCGATGATAAACAAAGGATGCCAGTATGTGTAAGTGTGGAAAGCCAGTTGGGACCTATAAGCGCTACAATTAACTAATTTTTTATGCTATAGTTAAATTGCTTTAAATTGCGCCATCGGCAAATGATGAAGCAATCCAGCGCTGTCGTTTGCTCATAGCCCACTAACTTTATATTGATGCATTGCGCGTTAGCTTAAAAATAGATGCAATGCGAAGCGGACTGACAAAGCAGTAAGCTCGTTCCCCTTGCTAGGAAGTCAAACGATGCAGCGCGGGAAAAATAGAAGCAATGATTGCTGCGGAGCAAAATAATGCAGGAGAGAAAAGTCTTGCGGATGCCAAAGGTAAAGAAGAAGAAACAATCAAACCAAAGATGATACCACAAAACTGTAAAAACAGACGATGACTGTAAATAGGATGAAGTTGTGTTAGAAGCTGCAACGCGAAAAGTAATAAAAACAGCGTGTCAACTTATTGTAAAATCAGCAAAAGATTTGCTTGATATAAGCCTTCCGGATGAAGAAATAGCAACAATAAATATAATATGTACAAATGAAGAGATTGCAGGATATCACGACCTTAAAACAAGAAAAGCAGGAAATAGAAGATTTATAGAATTTCATATACTTGTTGCGCCTAACACAACAGCAGAACAATCACACGAGATAACAAGAAAAATGAGCGCCTATATATCGTCAAATCTTAGAAAGCCATAGTTGCAATTCATGTGGAGCCGCGCGACAACGCCTGTACGCCAAAGCGCCGAGAAAATTGTCTTATAAAAGAAACCATAAATAATAAGCTGGAGCAGTAGTTTATGTTAACCAAACAGCGCATAACAGAATTAAAACGCAAAGGCGACGGGAGTAATATCGCTGCGCTTATTACTTCTCAACGAGATGTTGGAAGTATCAACTTTATCCTTGAGAGTTTAGGGCATTTGCCTGAAAATTTCAATTCTGATTTTTTATATAAACTTTTAAAGCACAATCATTCGCAGGTTAGACTTAATGCTGTTAAAAACGTCGGCAAGCTAAATGGTAAAGGCGATACGAGCAGCCTTATTGCGCTTTATAGAAGGGAAACTGACACTAGTGTTCGTAGAGAAATAGTATCGTCAATCGGACGACAAAGAAAACCAGCAAATAAATCTTTATTTTTTGATTTTTTGAAAGATCACGACCCTAAAATTGTATGCCAAGCTATACGAGGGCTTCTTGTGTTTGAGCGAGATAAAGAAGTTAAAAGATACTTGCGTCCTCTTGTTAATCATCCCAATGAAATGGTTAGAACAATAATATATAAAGAATATTTTTCTAAAGAAAATAAGAATAAAAATATTTTATCGCGCATCCAAACATACGATTTTCTAAAAAATGTTGTTGTAAATGCCGATGTTTTAGAGGTTTTAAAAGTTGTTCCTAGCGAAAGCATTCATTTAACTTTTACATCTCCGCCGTACTATAATGCTCGAGATTATTCAATTTACCCAAGTTATCAGGCTTATTTAGAGTTTTTAGAAAAAGTCTTTACAGAAACGCATAGAATAACAAAAGAGGGGCGTTTTTTAGTTGTGAACACATCGCCTATTATTATTCCTCGCATTAGTCGTTCTCATTCAAGTAAGAGGTATGCTATTCCATTTGATTTACATTCATGCCTAGTTAAAAACGGTTGGGAATTTATAGATGATATTATTTGGCTTAAACCTGAAGCGAGCGTAAAAAATAGGGTTGGTGGATTTATGCAACACAGAAAACCATTGGGCTATAAGCCAAACTCTATTACAGAATATTTAATGGTTTATCGTAAATCGACAGAAAAATTACTGGATTGGAATATCCACAGTTATGATAATGAAACTGTCAAACAAAGCAAGGTCGCAGCTGGATATGAGACTACTAACGTTTGGAAAATAGACCCTTGTTTTGATAAAGTTCATTCGGCAGTTTTTCCTGTTGAACTTTGTAAGCGAGTTATTCAGTATTATTCATACAAATGGGATTTGGTATTTGACCCTTTTGGGGGAAGCGGAACGGTTGGCAGAACGGCAAAATTATTAGATAGGTTATTTTTTTTAACCGAAAAAGAAGAAAAGTATTTTGAATATATGAAGTCTAAAACAAAAAATCAAAAATTGTTTGACAGGAGAACAACGCAATTCTTGACATTAGAACAATTTCAAAAAGAGGCGACTAATGACATTAACAGATCAGATAGTAAGAAACATTGTCACACGCGTTATTAAATCGCAAGATTATCGTATAGGGATAGTAAAATCTTATTAATGCTGAATTTTTACAGTTTGTCGTTGATTTCTTTAAAAAGGTTGTAGCTGCAAAGTTAAATTCTGAAGATATTACAATTGATTGATATAAAAAAGCGTTTATGAATGAAAATTTGTCTGCTGCTGATATCGCTATAAACACAGGACTTAACAAGAAGACCATAAGTAATATGTACGATTCTGCTACAAGAACGATAGTTATAGAAGCGGCTAATGAACATTTTGAATCTTTGTATAATAGCATTCGATCCCTTATTGAAATAGAAAAGGAGATAGAACTCGCTTTAACCATAAAATTAAAAAGCGTTAGCGTTGAATTAAATGTAAGCGAGGCTTAATAGTTATCAATACATTAGCAGTTAAAAGATCACAATTACACGGCGGATTGTGGAGTACAGCAGGTAAAAGCATGGAAAAATATTTAATGCTTACTTTGTGTAAGTTATACCAGATTGACAAAAAATACTATGATGCGGAAAATTTTGTAAAAGATAAAACTAAAAAAGTTGATAGAGAAATTGATTTTTATCCCGTCAATAATGGAAAGAAATATCTGCGCGCGAAGCTTATGGGAAAAGGCAATATGGAAAGCGCGGATGTTATATTTACAAGGAAATCTGATTTGTTTGTAGCAATACTTTATCTCAACAGAACAAAAATCAGGCGGATGAATTAAAAGTTAGTTGGATTGCTTTAGGAGATAAAGATGACTTTAGACATTTTGAGTTGGCGCTAAAAAGATTTGGTATCCCATATGTAAAATACAATGGTAATTTAGATAAAGATTTGACGGAAAACCTTGACTTATATTACTTGTGTTACTTGAACTTGTATTAGTTATTGTTCTATTATGTTGATGTAGTTAATGCACTATATCTGTTTAAAATGAATATGCGAAAGTATATAGCCGTATTATTATCATTGTCAATTATATTATCTTCATGCGGTAAGAGCGATAAGGGTAATGATGTTACGCGTACCCCCCCATCGGATGTTGAATCTGTAGAGAAAGAGTCTGAACCCAAAGCGACTGACTATTCGCTGTCTGAGTCTCCCGCTGTCATGCCTGTTGAAACTAAATCCCCTTCGGGATATGGAGAGCATCCTGTTCTTTATACGTTAAGCATTGTTGCTGTCGTTGTGAGTATGTATTTTAGAGAACATATTGTATGTGCGTTAATATATGCGTTAAATGAAAGTATGCCAGAGCGTTTCAAGTTAAAAGATACTAAAAATATATGGATCAAAGAAGATATATTGTCCGAGGGGTAATGAAAAAACACATAGCCGTATTATTATCATTGTCAATTATATTATCTTCATGTAGTAAGGGTAACGATGTTGCTCGTGTTGAACCTGTAGCGGATGAAGATATAAAGACTGAATCTGTAGAGAAAGAGCTTGAACCCAAAGCGACTGACTATTCGCTGTCTGAGTCTCCCGCTGTCCCGTCTGATAGCTATAAATTCCCTTCAGGGTCGGTGATTGAAGATTGCTACCACCACCCTTTTTATTGCGGCGCGATAGTCCTTGGCATTGCGGCTATATGCGTTCTCTTATATTGGCATGCTGGTAGGGCGATTGATAGGAACGAAAAGCGGAGCAAGAATCTTGCTAAACTTAATGAATTATATCCGCTACCGGAAAAGATAGAAGAATATGGCGACGATGATGAATATGGACTAGTTAACACATCTCTCGCGGGTTTGGAGGAGATTCTAGGAGGACGCGCCTCTATAGCGTGTAGCAAAGGCAAATATGAGTGCGACGAGCATAAGATCATTGCTAGTAAAGACTACAAAGACTACGCAATACCACAAGGTGAAAGAGTAAATTATTGGACGGAATACTCTGAAATTCTTGGAGAATTCATTGAAGAAAAGTTTCATCCTCCCATCGATGAGGGTCTTCAAGGTAAGGTCGATACTAATAACCCTTTACTATACACGCAAAACGCCAATCTTGGAAAACGGATCGATAAACTTGAAGAGCAGACGCAGGATATTGAAAATTGGTTTGAGAATATGCGGAAAAGGGTTTCATTGCCGACCTTACCTTGAAGACCCTCATCGATGGGAGGATGAAACTTTTCTTCAATGAATTCTCCAAGAATTTCAGAGTATTCCGTCCAATAATTTACTCTTTCACCTTGTGGTATTG
>JAIXNA010000108.1 GCA_020328135.1 Candidatus Endomicrobiellum dinenymphae | reverse complement strand
GATAGTAATAGGCGGTAAAAATTCTGGTAACACAACAAGACTTGCTGACAACGTTGTTTTAACTGTGCAAATTTGCGCAAGTCTTGTTGTGT
Organism: Candidatus Endomicrobiellum dinenymphae; assembly: GCA_020328135.1. Classification (GTDB taxonomy): domain Bacteria; phylum Elusimicrobiota; class Endomicrobiia; order Endomicrobiales; family Endomicrobiaceae; genus Endomicrobiellum; species Endomicrobiellum dinenymphae. The sequence goes on along the minus strand of JAIXNA010000108.1, from coordinate 4,071 downwards.
TACCAGAATTTTTACCGCCTATTACTATCATTAAATCAACGTTGTCAGCAAGCTTCTCAGCAGATTTTTGTCTATCAAGAGTCGCTTTGCATATAGTGTTGTGAACTTTAGTTTTATATCGTTTCTTTAGCTCTTTGACGATACTACTAAAATTTTTTGGAGTCTGCGTTGTCTGACTTACAACATTTATATCGCCGCTGCCCTTACACTTTTGCGCTGCTTTGATGTTTTCTACAACAACACATTTTCCATTACCATAGGAAACAAGAGCAACAACTTCTGGGTGAACTTTCTCGCCAATCAATATTACTGTTTTATCTTTAGACCCTATATCTGCGCCTAATTGTTTTACTATGTTTTGCGCTCTTTTCACAAATGGACATGTAGCATCTATTACGCTAATCGATTTATTTTCTTCAAGTTTTTTATGCAACTCGAAAGGAATTCCATGAGTGCGCAAAATTACGCAACCGCTTTCAACTCTACTGGGATCTTCTAAAGTTTTTATACCCTGTTTCTCAAGACGTTCCACTTCTTGAGGATTATGAATAATCGGTCCTAAAGTATATACTTCTGCTTTCTCTTTAGCGGTTTTCTCGGCCAAATCTATAGCTCTTCTTACGCCAAAACAAAAACCGGCATTTTTTGCTATTTTAACTTTTAGTCTAGTATTTACCTTCGCGCTAATACTCCTACATTACATTTTCGAAACTACATCTAAAACTTTCTGCGATAAACCAACATAATCCTTTTTAGCAAAATTTTTTGGCGGATATATCGGTGTTCCGTATTTTATTCTTATCTGTCTAAATTTTAACATTAGATTAGTGTTTTCTATTTTTACAGGAATCAAAGGCGCTTGGGCATTGCACGCCGCCATTCCCGATCCCGCTCTTGCTTTTCCAAGTCGCCCGTTTTTTGAACGCGTTCCTTCAGGAAACATCAAAAGCAAATGTCCCTGTTCCAAAAGAGAAAACGCATGTCTCATTGCAGACATGTCCTGCGAATCTCTTTTAACAGGAAAAGCATTCGTCTGTCTTATAATCCAGCCAAAGACAGGAATATCAAATAATTCTTTTTTAGCCATAAAATATAGCGGGCGTTTCATTGCAGATCCCGTTAAAGGTGGATCAAAAAAGCTCATATGATTGGGAGCGATTATTGCTCCTCCGGATTTTGGAACATTCTCTACTCCTTCAATATGCCATCTATAAAACAAGCTAAACATTATTCTAAACACTTGTCTGCCAAATAAAAATAAAAATGATGCCCTCTCTTTTATTTGCATATATCTCTTAAAATCTCATAAAATCCGGGGAAAGACACGTCAACGCAATTTGAATCCTTAATCACCGTTTCCCCTCCAGCAATTAAAGAAGCTATAGCCAACGTCATAGCTATTCTATGATCTTCAAAACTATCAAGAAGCGTCCCTGTAAATTTAATTCCTCCCCAGCCGTTTATAATAAATCCGTCTTCGAGGGACTCAACCTGCGCGCCAAGTTTTTTAAATTGGCTTGCAACAGCATGTATTCTGTCGCTTTCTTTTACTCTGAGTTCCTTGGCGCCAGACACTCTTGTAATACCTTCCGCTTGCGTTGCAACAAGAACGAAAATTGGAATTTCATCCACCATTCTTGGCACAAGATAAGCATCAATATTTGCGGCTTTAAGTTTGGAATATTTTACAATTATATCACATACAGGCTCGTGCGAAACTTCTCTCATATTTGTTAGTGTAACGTCAGCGCCCATCCTTTTTAAAATCTCAAGAAACCCATCTCTAGTTGGATTAACGCCGACATTTTTTATCATTAAATTGGAACCGGGAACAATTAACGCTGCCGCAATAAAAAACGCCGCCGAAGAAATATCTCCCGGAACTGTAATATCCTGAGGTATAAGCTTTCCTGTCGGGCAAATTGTAACAGAGTTTTCATCAATTCTAATATCTGCTCCAAAAGCTTTTAACATTCTTTCGCTATGATCTCTGGATTTTACAGGTTCAGTATAAGTCGTTATGCCGTCTGCATACAAACCTGCAAACAAAACAGCGGACTTAACCTGTCCCGAAGACTTGTTATTGACATAATTCACAGATTTTAGATGAGTATGTCCTTTTATTGTCAGGGGAAGCAATCCATTTTCAGATTTGATTTTTGCGCCCATCTCCGATAACGGATCGATTATCCTCCTCATAGGCCTCTTTGAAAGGCTATCATCTCCTGTAATAACCGTTTCAAAATCCTGTCCAGCGAGAATACCAGCAAGAAGCCTTGTCGTTGTGCCAGAATTTCCTGCATAAATATTATATCTATTATTTTGAGGTTTCGGGAGCTTTAAACCGATGCCTTTTATGTAAAGATTGCTTTTATCTATCTTGATTTCAGCGCCCATTTGACGAAATGCTTCAATTGTCCTGTTACAATCATCCGACGACAAATAATTTCTGATGACAGAATTGCCTTCGGCAAGAGATGAAAGAATAACAGCCCTGTGCGTTATAGACTTGTCAGCAGGAACTTCAATTACGCCTGAAATAGCATTTATCTTCTTGAGTTTTATATCCATCGTACCTCCTAATGCAACTAACTTTATATTTATACAATTGCGCTACTTAAGTTTTCGAGGAAATTTTGACTGTTTAATGTTATTTCTGCGTACTTAAAATTTCCTTTTTTATTTTTTGTTTATCTCTCAAATTCTTTTTAAATAAAACAAGCTCCTTTATCAATTCAGCCAAATATCTCTCAACATTCTTGCTATTTGCAACAAAAATAGGCGCCCACATGTCAACACTCGACACTGCAACTCTCGTTATATCTTTAAAGGATCCTGCCGCGAGCATCCCAATTTGTGGATTTTTTCTATTTGTTTTCTGATAAATCTTATTTAATAAAAAAGCTATAACGTGAGGAACATGGCTTGTCAAAGCAACAAATTCATCATGTTTTTTTGCAGACATCGCAATAACATCTGCGCCTGTATCTTTCCACATTCTAACTACAAGCATCTCTTTTTTCTCTAATTTCTTTGATAAAATCGTTATAATTACTTTTGCATCTTTAAATATTTTTGCATCTGCCGACAGTATTCCATTTTTTTCTTTCCCAGCCACGGGATGAGAACCAATAAACGAAACATAGTTTCTATTCTTAACAAAAGCTATTATCTCTTTTTCAATTTGATATTTTACACTGCCGGTATCTGTGATTATTGCGTTTTGTCCTACAATTTTTATAAGTTCTTTATATATCGACGCAATTGTATCTACAGGCGTACATATAACAATAATATCGGCATTTTTTGCGGATTGCAAAGATGAGGACGCATCGTCCACTGCTCCAATCTTAAGAGCTGTATTTAAAGTATCTTTTTTTCTTTCTATGCCTGTTATATGGTAACAACTCTTTAAGGATTTACTCTTTAAAGCTAAACCCAAAGAACCTCCTATTTGCCCCAATCCTATAATGCTTACATTCAACATTGTCAACTCTCGTCATTTTTATTTTTTAGTCTTGTCTTATGCAAAAACAGTCCTGCGCCAGCAGGAACCAAACCATATCTTGCATCCGTAATTAGATAGATTTGGTTCTATACATGATTTCACTCATTTCGTAAGCATTTTGTAAGTTTTTATTGCAAATCAACAACGAAACTACTACATTTATTACATACATATTATACATAATTTTATTACATAATCATACATAATCAAACTAAAAAAATACTATTCAAACTTTAAAAATAAAGCTTATAGGACGTTTTTGTCTAAAGGCGATAATTTTGACAATATAAGCAGTAGATAGTATAAGCAATAGTATATAAGCTAAGAGATAATATCGCAACTGCATAGAATTAACCTAACAACAGACTAAGGAAATGTCTTGGCTGTTTAACGCCTTAAAGTTGTTAATGTAACAGTAGAACTAAAAACATCTTTAAGGCGTTAAACAGCCAAGACATTTCCTTAGTCTGTTGTTAGGTTAATTCTATGCAGTTGCGATATTATCTCTTAGCTTATATACTATTGCTAGCTTATATACTATTGCTTATACTATCTACTGCTTA
>JAIXNA010000107.1 GCA_020328135.1 Candidatus Endomicrobiellum dinenymphae | reverse complement strand
GCACCCTCACACTTCCGCAGGCAGAATACCCACGGACAAAGGTTATAGATCTTATGTGGATAATCTTGTAAAGTTGCAGAGCTTTGCTGTGGAAGAAGAAGAAAGAATAAAAAAGGAGTATGAACAGAAACATAATGAGATAGAGGAGTTACTTTCCGAAACTTCTCTATCTCATTATGTTTCTGTTCATACTCCTTTTTTATTCTTTCTTCTTCTTCCCCGGCTGCTGTTAGAAACTTAATGGCAGAACTTGAAGAAGAAGGGTACCTTACGCACCCTCACACTTCCGCAGGCAGAATACCCACGGACAAAGGTTATAGATCTTATGTGGATAATCTTGTAAAGTTGCAGAGCTTTGCTGTGGAAGAAGAAGAAAGAATAAAAAAGGAGTATGAACAGAAACATAATGAGATAGAGGAGTTACTTTCCGAAACTTCTCGTATTTTGTCGGGGCTTTCTCAATACACAGGTTTTGTTATGGCCCCTAAAACACAGTACGATGAGATAAAAAATATTGAGCTTATGCAAATTGCTGAAGAAGAACTTTTAATCGTATTACTGACAGAAAGCGGCATGATAAAACATAAGCGGATAGAAGCTTTTCTTGCTCAAGATCAGCTTAGTAGGCTAAAAAATTTTTTAAATGAAAAATTAAGAGGCGTGTCAGTTGCTCAGGCAAATAAAAGAATTGTTTCGGAAATAAGAGATTTTAGGCAAAATGAAAATGAAATTTTGAAAACAGCGGAGAAAATAAGCGACGTATTCTATAATATGCAAGATGATATTTATATAGACGGTACGTCTAACGTAGTCGCAGTCCCGGATTTTAATGATTTTGAACCTCTGAAGTCGCTTATAAGATTTAATGAAGATAAAGAAAAATTTATAGAGATAATAAATAAAGATTTTAATGATAACGGTGTAAATGTAAAAATAGGTTCAGAAAATACTTTGGCGGAATTTAAAGATTTAAGTATGGTAACGACGGTTTATAAAAACGGGGAACGCGTCGTTGGAGTTTTGGGCATTATAGGACCAAAACGTATGGAATATCAGAAGATGATGCTGCTTGTAAGTCGCGTTTCTGAAATATTAAGCAAATTTTTTAAGGACAAAGAGTGATAAGGAGGMGCAATTTGAAAAACGAAAAGCGTGAAGTTGAAAATGAGCGGGAACAGAAGTCTCGAGAATGCGATAGTTTTGATTGTGATATCGCAAGAGACGAAAAAATATCTGAGCTTGAAATTTTGAAACAATCTATTGAATATCAAAAAAAATTAGCTCAGGATTATTACGATCAGCTCGTAAGACTTAAAGCTGATTTTGAAAATTACAGAAGACGGTCCGAAAAAGAAAAGAAAGACTATTTGGATTGGGGAAAAGAAAAAATTCTTGTAAAACAAATTAGTATTGACGATGTATTGCAACAGGCTTTAGAGAGCGCGAAAGCGGGGAATAATATAGAAAGCATAATAGTTGGTCTTGAAATGATAAGTAAAGAGTTTTCAAAGATGTTAAAAGAAGAAGGGGTTGAAGAGATACGGTGCGAAAAGTTTGACCCTAATATGTGCGAAGCTTTAGACTACTCTGAAAGCGGAGAAGAAGATGGTAAAGTTTTGGAGATTTATCAAAAGGGATATAAAATGAATGGCAAATTGATAAGAGCTGCAAAAGTTAAGGTATCAAAGAATAGTAAAAAAAACAAGGTTGAAACTGAAATTAAAAATAATTAACACAGGGGGAAGTATATGGCAAAAATTATTGGTATCGATTTAGGAACATCAAATTCCGCAGCAGCCATTATGGAAGGCGGTAAAACCACTCTTATTCCTTCAGCCGAAGGCACAACGCTGGGGGGCAAAGCATTCCCTTCTTATGTTGCATTTACAAAGGATGGCCAACTTTTGGTCGGCGAGCCTGCAAGGAGACAGGCAGTAACAAATCCGGAAGGTACAATAAGCGCTTTCAAAAGAAAAATGGGGACCGATTATAAATATAATATAAACGGTAAAGAGTTTACTCCGCAGCAACTTTCGGCTTTTATTCTTCAAAAGATTAAAAAGGACGCAGAAGCCTATTTGGGAGAAACGATAACAAAAGCTGTTATTACAGTTCCTGCGTATTTTAATGATAATCAGAGACAAGCTACAAAAGACGCAGGCGCAATTGCCGGTCTTGAAGTCGTAAGGCTTGTTAATGAACCTACGGCGGCTTCTCTCGCTTACGGTATAGATAAAGTCGGTTCGGAACAGAAAATATTGGTTTTTGATCTTGGCGGTGGAACCCTTGATGTAACTATTATGGAGATGGGCGCGGAAGGCACATTTGAAGTTCTCTCAACTTCCGGAGATACACAGCTTGGCGGAACCGATATGGACAATGCTTTAATCGATTACATAGCTGATGAATTTAAAAAGACAAACGGTATAGACTTACGCAAAGATAAAATGGCCGTCCAGCGTTTAAAAGAAGCTGCTGAAAAAGCAAAGATTGAACTTTCAAACGTTTTGGAAACCGACATAAATCTCCCGTTTATCACGGCAGATGCATCAGGCCCTAAACATTTGACTATGAAATTTACAAGAGCGACTCTTGAAAACCTTGTAAGATCCATTGTCGAAAGATGTAAAACATCAATAGATCAGGCTATAAGCGACGCAAAACTTACAGCTGAGACAATTACAAAAATCATTTTGGTCGGCGGACCTACAAGAATGCCCATCGTTCAAAAATTTGTTGAAGATCATGTAAGCAAGAAAGTAGAGCGCGGAATAGACCCTATGGAATGCGTATGTTTTGGAGCGGCGGTTCAGGCGGCGGTATTAACCGGAGATGTTAAAGACATCCTTCTTTTGGATGTTACTCCGCTTACTCTCGGGCTTGAAACTATGGGCGGCGTAAGGACCGCTCTAATAGACAGAAATACTACAGTTCCCGCTAAGCGTTCTCAAATATTTTCAACAGCGGCAGACAATCAACCCAGTGTTGAAATAAATGTTCTTCAAGGCGAGAGACCTATGGCAAAAGATAACTTGTCGTTGGGCAGATTTATGCTTGACGGAATACCATCCGCACCAAGAGGAATGCCTCAAATTGAAGTTACTTTTGATATAGACGCAAATGGTATTTTGCATGTTTCAGCAAAAGATAAAGGGACAGGCAAAGAGCAGTCGATTAAAATATCATCGTCAACAAAACTTTCAAAAGACGATATAAATAAATATGTGAAAGAAGCGGAGCAGTATGCTTCTGAAGATTCAAAGCGTAAAGAGGAAATTGAAGTAAAAAATGAAGCCGATAATCTTGTTTATTCAGTTGAAAAGAGTTTAAAAGAACATGGCGATAAAATTTCTTCAGATGAGAGGCTTGCAATAGAACAGGCTCTGACCGCGACAAAAGATGCTCTAAAAGGTAGCGATGTTGGGGCGATTAAATCAACAAAAGAAGCATTGACAACAGCTTCTCACAAGCTTGCCGAGGCAGTATATAAAGCTTCTCAGGCGCAAGGCGCGGCTCATGGCGCGCAGCAGGGGCAACCTCAAGGAGATGCTCAGCAGGCAGCTAATAATGGAGACAAAGTTGTTGACGCGGAGGTTGTGGACGATAAGAATAAGTAAAGATTGTCTTTGCGAGGAATGAAATGACGAAGCAATCCAGAAAAGGATATGTTTACGTCCTTTTCAACAAAAGAAACGGAACATTATATACAGGTGTTACGTTAAACCTTACAAGAAGAGTATATGAACATAAAAATAAATTAGTTGATGGCTTTACAAAGAAATATGGCGTTGACAAACTTGGGTATTATRAAATATTTGATAATATTAAACAGGCTATAGCAAGAGAGAAACAAATAAAAGGCGGTTCTCGTAAGGATAAATTAAGACTCATAGAAGACTTTAATAGCGATTGGAAGGATTTGTATGAATGTATTTTATAATATGTTTGTGTGTCCACAATTAGAGAAATTAGTGACTTTTCCTTTGGGATTGTATGGAGGCTATTGGTTAGCTGAAATACGGGAAAGAAAAAGAATYAAAAGAGAACAAGAAAATATGCTTTTGCGCCTGTCATTTCATCTGTTATYTTATTATCATACACATCGCAAAGCGTTTTGCGCACATGTCTGCAAGTAAGAGTTAAATGAATATGAAT
>JAIXNA010000106.1 GCA_020328135.1 Candidatus Endomicrobiellum dinenymphae | reverse complement strand
TGATTATAGATGTTTAAAAGAATGGTTTGTTTGTGAGAATTATTTGTTTAGCGATTTTACGAAGAGAGCATATTAGAAAATGTCATATGCCGTTTAAAGGGATTCAAAATACCTGGCAGTTTCAAAAACGGAAGAAAATGTTTTGAGTTACGGTTTGGTTTGATGGTTTGATGGATGGAGTATATAATTTTGAACTGTGAATTTGGAAAAACGTCTATTCTGTTGATTGTTTTGGATAGCGCCGGCGTCGGTGAACTTCCGGATGCTTCTGTGTATAATGATAGAGGCGCAAATACGATAGGGCACGTTTTTGATTCAATGGGAGAGTCTTATCTTTTGCCTAATATGGCAAAACTTGGGTTGTATAAAATTTTAAATACAAAAAATAATTTACCTGATACCAACGTTGTAGGTTGTTATGGCAAAATGATGACAAAGTCGCCTGCAAAAGACACTACGACAGGGCATTGGGAAATGACGGGGATAATTTTAAAGAAGCCTTTTCCGGTGTATCCTGATGGTTTTTCTAGAGAGATAATCGAACAATTTGAAAAACAAATAGGTGTAAAAATAATTGGCAACTGCGTTGCTTCTGGAACTGAGGTAATAAAACAACTTGGTATGGAACATCAAAAGACAGGATTTCCTATCGTTTATACGTCGGCTGATTCTGTGTTTCAGATAGCGGCTCATGAGGAAACGTTTGGCTTAGACAGATTATACAAAACATGTATAACTGCAAGAAATATTTTACAAGGCAATAATGCCGTAGGCAGAGTTATTGCAAGACCTTTCGTTGGAGCGGAAGGCAATTACACGAGAACGCCAAACAGAAGAGACTATTCTTTAACACCTTTTGAAACAACAATTTTAGACGAGGTAAAAAGCGCCGGAGGCGAAGTTGTTGCTATTGGCAAGATAGAAGATATTTTTAATGCTAAAGGTATAACCAGAGCAATTCATACCAAAGGAAATTTAAACGGTATGGATGTAACTCTAAGTGAAATTCAACGACATTGCGATAAGCAAACGTTAATTTTTACAAATCTTGTTGATTTTGACATGCTTTGGGGACACAGACGCGATGTTAAGGCATACGCTAAAGGTCTTAAAGATTTTGATAATTTTTTACCGAGTTTAATAGAGAATTTAAACGATGACGATGTTCTTATTATAACAGCAGATCACGGCTGTGATCCTACGTGTATGCTTCACACAGACCATACGAGAGAATATACGCCCCTTTTAATATATGGTAAAAAATTAAAGAAAAATGTTAATCTGGGAATAAGAGATACGATGTCGGATATTGCTAAAACATCTGCTGATATTTTGGATCTCCCTGCAATGAAAAACGGGAGAAGTTTTAAAGACTTAATTTTATAGTCAACTAAGGCGCCAGTGTGAAATCTAACATTCTCTCAAAAATTTAAAACACCAAGAAAACTATTCTTTCTTTGCGCGGCTTTGATCTTACGTTGGCAATCGTTGCCGGATTTGGGTTTAGTGAAATAAAAAAAACAACTCATTGCACGTAAAACGATTAGGTATTCTAACATATCTAATTTCCCAAAGACTACGGTAAAAGAAGATGTTGGGAAATTACTTCTTTGTTTCTGCAAATTACCCCCTAAAACAAGTATAATCTAAGTATATAAAGAGGTGTATAAAGGTGTTGGAAGATGACTCGTAATGAGATCAAAAGCCCATAGTTATCAAAGCCTCCAACAACCAACAAGGTAAAAGCTTGATGAGGTTGCAAATGCGCAAACTTTAGTTTGCAGCATGTAAACGTTTGAAAACAAAAAGCTGATACCAAATTAAAAGGAAGCGCAAAATGCCAAAAACCTTACACACTGAATTTGTAGGCATCGATGTATCAAAAACAAGTTAGATGTTTATGAAACAAAGAACAATCAGTATTACACAGTAACTAATGATAAAAAAGTATTCGTTCTTTATTTAGCAAAATCAAACGTAATGAACAACAACTAGTCCTAATAGACTTAAAACAGGTGGCCATGAAGCCCAAGCTGCCAAAGAATTCGCAGCTCATGGCTATAAAGCTCATAGAGCGCAAGGTCGTAAAGTAATACATTTTAGGATAAAAAGCAAAAACTGACAAAATAGACGCCAAGATGCTAACGATATATGGAGCTAAAATGTAAGAAACTTTAAGGATTATATCAACAAGACCAAAGTAATCAGTTAAAAGAGCTTGTAAGCCGTTGTGAAGATCTTTAAAGATATGTTGCAAAAAGAGCGCAATCGTAAAGAACACTTTGGCGGCCAAAGTAGCCAAACGTTCCATAAGAGTAATCATTGAGGCATTATAGAAGCAATTAGAAGCTATAGACCAACAAATCAAAGAACGTACAAACAAAGACAAAGAACTAAAAGCAAAGGCAAATGCTATAAGTTCTGTGAAATCAGTAGGCGCTATGGCCTTGTTAGCCGTTATACCTCAAATTAGGCAAAGCTAAGCGCAGAAAAATTGCTGCTCTAAGCAGGTCTTGCTCCTTATGCCAATGATAGCTGTAAGACTAGCAAAAGACGTAGAACTCCTGCAGATCGCCCTCTTGTTAAACGTATGCTCTTTATGTGTGCTATGGTTGCTGCCAGAAATAACAAAGACTTAAAAGCTTTCTATGAAAAACTGACAAACAACGGCAAACTTAAAATGGTTGTTATTGCTGCCGTTATGCGTAAACTATTAGTCATTATTAATAATTGTTGCAAACAGTTTTACCTTGATAAAGCTTATATACTCGCTTAATTATATCTTATTATGCCTTTTCAAGGACTTCTTAGACTGCTTTGGGGGGGGGTTGATGACACAGATTTGTTAATATTTGACGACCGTTTGCATTATTATGAAGGACTTTGCCTCAAAGAAATTACATATCCCATAAGAATGATGAAGTTTTTAGAAATAAAAACACTTATGCTTACTGCAAGGTATTTATTTTGGTGTTTAAGATCCAGCATATGAAACATCTGCCGAAGTAAAAGCATATTGTGCGCTTGGGCGGCGATATAGTGAGAATATTTATAGTTTATGAGGCGATGTGACAGCTGCTCAGATGGAAATAGATGTCTTAGGACTTGTATGTGTTTTCAACATGACAGAGGGATTGCATAACAAATCGTTAACCCATTTGGAAGTTCTTGATAACGGTAAAAAAGTAAGTGTTAATATGTCAAAATAATAGAAATATTATTAGAGGAGAAATAGACAAATGAGAGCTTATGACGTAATCTATAAAAAAAGAAATGGACAAGAACTTTTAAGAGAAGAGATAGAGTTTATGGTGTTTAGTTATAACAACGGCGACGTACCTGACTATCAAATGTCTGCATTTCTAATGTCTGTTTTCTTTGCGGGAATGAGCGACGATGAAACATTTATTTTGACAAATGCAATGGTTGATTCTGGAGATAGAATTTGTTTTTCAGGTTTTGGCATGCCGGTTGCAGATAAGCATTCAACAGGAGGCGTCGGCGATGGTACATCTCTTATTATTGCTCCAATTGTTGCAAGTTTGGGAATTTGCGTGCCTATGATGGCAGGAAGAGGATTGGGTCACACAGGCGGCACTATTGATAAATTAGAAGCAATACCCGGATTTAGGACGAATGTAGATAAAAGGGAATTTTTAAGTATTTTAGAAGAATCGGGAGTTGCTATTATAGGGCAAACTTCAGAGATTGCTCCTGCTGATAAAAAAATGTATGCATTACGAGATGCGACGGCTTCTGTTGAATCCATACCTTTAATATGCGCAAGCATTATGTCTAAAAAAATTGCGGGAGGCGCTCAGACTCTTGTCTTAGATGTAAAAACAGGTAATGGCGCTTTTATGAAGAAATATTCGGAAGCGGAAAATCTCGCTCAGAAAATGATAGTCACCGGTAAAAAGTTTGGAATTAATATGTCAGCTGTAATTACGGATATGAATACGCCTTTAGGGAACTGCGCAGGCAACTCTCTTGAAATTAAACAGGCTGTTGAAATTTTAAAAGGCAATTTAAAGAATGATTTATTAGAGCTTTCTTTGTCTCTTTGTTCTTTAATGATTTATGGCGCAAATAAAGCGGATACTTTAGAGCAGGCAAAAGACATCGCTCAAAAACAGATTGGTAATGGTAAAGCTCTAATAAATCATTCTT
>JAIXNA010000021.1 GCA_020328135.1 Candidatus Endomicrobiellum dinenymphae | reverse complement strand
AAAGTTAGAATCAAAAGGAAATTTGGCGGCTTTGAGAAAAAGCGGAAAAATTCCCGCAGTGTTTTATGGAAGGAATATAAAGTCTGAATCTATATCTGTTGATTTAAAAATTTTTGATGATAATATTTGTTTTTTGCTGGAAGAAACAATGAAAGGAAAAGAACATAATAGAAAAATTTTGCAGAAAGAATATCCAAAGACAGGTTGCGCCAAAGGGCTCGTTAACGGGCCCTGTGGAAGTTTCGTTGACGGCAAGTGCGGGGCAGATTATACAAAAGATTGCGTATGGGTATTGATTTACGAAAAATTAAAAGAAAGCGATACTCTTGAAAAATTTGTTAATCAATATATAGCGCCAAAGAAATAATCTGCGCAAATTTAAAAATTTATTGCGTAGAGAGCCTGTGTTGCTTGCCATGTACGGAAGCTGTTTTTCAAAGGATAAAGAGATTTTGAAATTTAAAGAAAAGATAAAATCAGATAAGTTTTTAATAACGGCAGAGCTGTTTCCTCCAAAGGGGATAGATGTCTCTTCTTTTTTGCGTAGGGCGGACTGCCTTGCTGATCTTGACGCGGTAAATGTTACAGATAATCAAAGAGCATCTATGAGAGCAGGGTCTCTTGCGATGAGCAAGGTATTAGTTGATCGCGGGATAGAGCCTATTGTACAGATTACCGCAAGGGATAAAAATAGAATTGCTTTGCAGTCTGAAATGTTGAGCGCAAATATTTTAGGTATAGAAAACGTTTTGTTTTTGAGCGGAGATCATCCTAAAACAGGAGAGTATTCTACAGCAAAAGCTGTATATGATTTGGACACTATACACCTTATAAAAACTGCAAGACTTTTAGAAACAGGTGTTGATTTGGCAGGTAAGAAATTATTTGGCAATCCAAAATTTTGTGTTGGGGCAGTTGTGAATCCATCTGTGCAGCCTAGCGATTTGCAGACTTTAATGTTTGAAAAAAAAATAAAAGCAGGAGCAGAATTTTTTCAAACGCAGGCGATTTTTGATGTACAGCAGTATAAAGAATTTTTCGCTAAAATAAAACATTTAAAAATAAAAACGCTGCCCGGAATAATTCTCATTAAATCACCTCAATTTATGCGGTTTATGCAGGCTTTGCCGGGTGTAAATATTCCGCAGAAAATACGAGATAGAATCAATTTCGCTTCGAATCCGCTGGAAGAAAGCATAAAAGTATGTTCCGAAATTATTAGAGATCTACGGTCTTTTGCAGATGGTGTACACATTATGGCGATTGGTATAGAAGAATGTATTCCTAAAATAATAAAAAATAGTTTATAGGATGCCTGTTCATGATAAGTAAAAACAGAATCATAACGGTTTTAGTGCTTCTCTCCTTTTATGCGTATGATTCCGAAATACTGTTAAATTTGATACAATGAAGCTGGGGCTGGTGTGCAAAATACGAGCTTTGTATTAAGTTGTGTCCTGCTAAAAGCTAAAATGTTATACTCGAGGGCGAGCGTGCTGTTTTTGATGGAAAAGGATGCTAGCTATGTATGAGATGTGCATCTTATTCATCGCATGCAATAAGATTTTTTTCTGTGGGAAAAGCATACAGAACATTAACTAGTGAGGAGATAAAAAAATGACTATTCCAGAAATCGTAGGTTGGAGCGCTGCTTTTTTTAACGCAGTAACTTTTGTCCCACAGGTTTATAAAACATGGAAAACAAAATCCGCAGGCGATGTTTCAATTCAAATGTTTATTATTGCCATAATAAATGCTTCATTGTGGTCAATTTACGGCATAATGGTCCACGACTCAATTGTTTACATGGTAAACACTATTGTGTTTTTTCTTTCAGCTATCCAAATCATTTTAAAAGTAAAATACGACAGAGCGGATAAAAAGAAGGTTATGTCCTGTTGAAAATAGACGATCAGAGTGAGTATCCTGTTTTTGGCGGAAGAAGGTGATATATATGTGTAATAGAATTTTTCCTTACGAGAAAAACGTACAGGATATTAATTAATAAGGAGATAAAAAATGGTTGCTTCCGTGATAGGTTTTCTTGCCGGTTGTTTTTCTGCAGCAACTTATGTCCCGCAGGTTTATAAAACATGGAAAACAAAATCCGCAAAAAGTGTTTCGATCCAAATGTTTATTATTTCCACGATAACCACTTTGTCATGGATAACCTATGGTATAATGGTTGGCAGGCCGCCTATTTATGTATCAAACACGGTTGGATTTGTTCTTTCAGTTACTCAAATTGTCTTAAAGGTAAAATACGACAGAACAGCATGCGAGAAATAGAGAAAGAATTTTGGCGTAGTCCAAGTATAATAAGTTGAAAAATCAAGCGTAATTTTGGAAGGAAAAATATTGTCCGAACAAAGAGCAAAGGCGTGTGCAAAACAAACAAAAAGAAAGCCATAAGAAGTTTGATTAGAGTTCTACATATCTTAGTTTTTTTGTTGTGTCAATGACAATGCTTCTTATCGTACCTGCCGCTGTTGCCATGATATCGTCGTCCGTAATTTCCAGTGAGAGGACGACTTTCCGTACTGACGAAACATTAGACAGGGCGTGGCTTTTTGTAATTTCTATGCCGATACTAATCTCTTGTCACAGATTCTGTTGTTTTATTTTGGCATCTTACAAGGTAAAGCTATTTTAGACTCTTTTAAAAACAATTCAAAAAACACTCAAAGGCAATATGTGCAAGTTTATTTTTATGTCGGTGTTGCTGCTCGCTCTAATGGATTACATTGGAATGAATTTGATAGTAGATATAGTATTTATTTTGCCGGTTTCAGCGCTGGTGATGACGCATGTTTATATGCAGCTCTCAGAGCAAAAAGAAAACTGTCAGAGGAAAGCGTTAGAAATTGAATACGAAACTTGTTTTATATCATTTAAACAAGACAGTGAGAAATAATATCAGGTAGATACAGAAACAGAAGGGAGAATAAAAACGCTGTAGTAATTCTCTTTCGAACCACGATGGAGAAAACAATGTGCGAGAAAAAATAAGGTTGTTTTATGCATGTTTTATTGTTTTTGGTATTATTAATTGCCGTAAGTTATTGCGGTATTTTTGTGGCAGTATCGTAATAGCAGAGATATGCAATAAAGTTGTTCGACTATAAGAGAGGATGTATTGTGTGTGGATGAAAATAAGCTCATTGCCGTAGTTGGTGTTTCAGAAAATCCCGATAAATTTGGATATAGGATTTTTACAGATTTACTTGGCGCAGGTTTTAAAGCTGTTGCTGTGGGAGCACGCGGCGGCAAAGTCGCAGGACAAACGGTGTATAGATCATTAAAAAATTTACCAACCAAACCGGATATAGTTTTAACAGTGGTTCCTCCTGTTGTTACTGATCAAGCTGTTGACGACGCTATAGCACTTGGCATAAAAGAAGTTTGGATGCAGCCCGGTTCTGTGTCGGAAACAGCGGCAAAAAAAGCAAAAGATGCAGGAATAAAAATTACAGATCGCGGTTGTTTTATGGTTGCACGCGGAGTTTGGTAATTATTTTATTGCAATTAGAACAGAAAGGTGGAAAAGTAAATGTCTTCAAAGCAGTGTCGCAAAGCAGTGTTTTTTGACATGGACGGAGTGGTGGTGGATTCAATGCCGTATCATTTTATTTCTTGGTTTGAAGTTTTAAGACAACATGATGTGCGCATCGTTCCCTTGCTTATTTTTGAGATGGAAGGCGCAAAGTGGGGCGAAGTAATAGAATTTGCGTTTAAACAATCGGGCATATCATTGCAATCCAAAATAATGAACAAAGTAGTCCATGAAAGAGAGAAAATATTTAAAAAATATTTTAAAAGATTTATTTTTACGGGCATTCCTGAATTCATAAAATCGTTGAAAAATCAAGGAATTTTAGTTGGTCTTGTTACCGGATCTGCCTCAAGGGAAGCACAGTGCATTCTTCCAGAAGAGTTATACAATTTATTTGATACCGTTGTTGCTGGAGATATGGTAAAGAAGGCAAAACCTAATCCCGAATCATATTTAACTGCAGCAAAAAACTTAAATGTTTTACCCAAAAATTGCATGGTTGTGGAAAATGCTCCTTACGGTGTAAAAGCGGCTAAAGCGGCAAAAATGTTTTGTTGCGCGGTAGCCACAAGTTTATCTAGAGAAAATCTTGCGGAAGCAGATGAAATATTTAGTAATCATCGAGAGTTATTTAACTATTTTGGACAGTTGGAATATTGAAGTTGCAGCGCGTTGTTTAAAGTAAATTAAACTACCAAGAAAGACTTATGAAAAAGATTAGCAGAGGTGTTATTTATTTTTTGATGCTTTAGGCGGACTTCTTTTCGGTTACGATACCGGTGTTATATCCGGAGCGATAGTATTTATTAAAAATGATGTGGTCTTGACTTCTTTTGAACAAGGGGTTGTTGTGCACCATACTACTTGGCACCATAGTAGGCACTGCAGTTACCATTCTTCTATCCGATAGATACAGACGTAGAAAAATGGTGTTGACAGCCGCGTTGTTACTGCAGGATCTTTGTCATCAGCGTGTGCAGGAAATGCAGTTACTTTGACGCTGGCAAGAATATTTTTAGGAACTGCTGTTGGAGGAGCATCTGCATT
Source organism: Candidatus Endomicrobiellum dinenymphae (assembly GCA_020328135.1). Classification (GTDB taxonomy): domain Bacteria; phylum Elusimicrobiota; class Endomicrobiia; order Endomicrobiales; family Endomicrobiaceae; genus Endomicrobiellum; species Endomicrobiellum dinenymphae. The sequence goes on along the minus strand of JAIXNA010000021.1, from coordinate 5,732 downwards.
GGCGTCTCTGTACCTGGCAGGAATAGCTCCTGTGAAATCTCGCCGCACACGGCGTGCTATCAACATATTGAATCAGTTGATGGTATTACACTTGGCATTTTATCGGTATATCTAGTTGATATGTCCTTTAAAGGTTTTACGGACGGATGATGCATAATGCTTGGCTTTGCTGTAATCCTTTCAGGGATATTGTTTTGTGGAGATCTATATTTACCTGAAAGCCCGAGATGGCTTGTCAGTAAAAGTAGAGAAAAAACGTAATAGAGATTTTGAATTTTTTAAGAAGTCAAAGCACTGCTGCTGAAATTGCTCAAGAACTCTCTGAAATTAAAAACGCAAGTGACGAAGAAAAAAGTGGCGGCTTAAAAGAATTAATGCAAAAATGGGTAGATCCGCATTGGTCATAGGTCTTGCCATGTCGCAGCAATTGATAGGTATTAATACGGTAATTTTATTACGCTCCGACTATTTTTATCTCTATCGGACTTGGGACTTCATCGGCAATGTTAGACGCTATCAGTGTAGGTATTCTAAATGTTTTTGTTACCGTTCTTACTTTATTTATTATGGATAAATTTGATCGCAAGAAGATGCTTACCATCGGAGGCATTGGAATGGCAATCTCTTTGATATTTTTGTCTTTTTCATCATTTTTTCATTTTTCGACGAGTGCTATTTTGGGGCATGTTACCTTATGTGTTATCTATGCATATATATTCTTTTTTACTCTATAATATGGATAATGTGATAGGCGAGATGTTCCCTTTAAGAGTAAGAAGGCTTGGTGTGGTATAAGTGTGTCGCAAATTGGTTAGCAAATTTGATAGTTACATTATCGTTTCAGGTTTTCTTTGAAAAAGCATGGGGCGACTTTATTTATGTTTTACGCAGTTATGGTGGTAGTGTCGATTTTATTTATAAAACACAAAGTTTTTGAAACTCGCGGTAGAACATTAGAAAATATAGAAATTACTCTATACAAAAAATCAAAAACAATTTAATCTGAAAATTTGATGGATATTTCCGGATAGTAAGATAGAAATGCAGTAATATTGTTGTTCTGTTTATTTTTGTTTTGTGTTCATGCGTAAAAGTTGGCACAAAATTAACGCAAGATAATAACAGGAGTGCGGCAGCGAATTGTGTACTTGTGGACCCTCCCGGAGCGGCGTTGCTTTGTTTTTAGTTGTGAAATTTAAGAATTTCTTTATTTACAGGCGATAATTCCTTATTTTTGCGTTTCGACACATTTTTGCAATTTTTATATTGATAAATAAGGATTTTTTCACGGTTTTAGCAATAAAAACAGAGCAACGCCCTCGGAGCAGGGAAAGGCACGCAGGCTAAGAGAATTGTAGAAAAGTTTGGCGTAATGCATTTATCAACGGGCGACATGTTTAGAGAAGTAAAAAAGTCAGATAAAGTTATAGGCAAACTTCTTGCATCGGGGCAGCTTGTTCCTGACGAGATAGTTGTTAACATGGTTAAGAATCGTCTTACAAAAGATGACGTAAAAAAAGGATTTCTTTTGGATGGATTTCCCAGAACAGTAAAGCAAGCAGAAGAGTTGGATGCAATGCTTAAGGTAGAAAATATAAAAATAGATGTAGTATTCTTTATAGACGTCCGTTTCGAAGAAGCGGTAAAAAGAATAGTGGGAAGAAGAGTTTGCTCTTGCGGAGCGAGTTATCATGTAACAATGCTTCCTCCAAAGGAAGTGAACAGATGCGATCTTTGCGACAAAGAGCTTGTTCAAAGAAATGATGATAAAGAGGATATCGTAAGGGATAGACTTTCTGTTTATGAAAAGCAAACAAAGCCTTTGATTAAATATTATAAGAAATCAGGGTCGCTCATAGGTATAGACGGATTGAATAGTGAATCGGAAGTGTTTGAGCGAATAAGCAAGTATATCAAAGTTGTTGTCTAGATTACCGCGACTTGCAAACATCGCAAGTCTCGCAGTGGCAACAAGGTGGCGCTAAAACTTAACAGAGCAACTTAAAGCGATTTGGCTATAACTGTGGGTAATCTGTGTGTCAAAGGGAAAGCAAATTGTTTTTTAAAAAACAGAATATAGAATTAAAAACAGCAAAAGAAATTGAAAAAATGAGAGTTGCTGGCAAGGTTGTTGGCGAGATTTTGGAGAAGCTTTCCGAGATAATAAAACCTGGAATAACGACGAAAAATATAGATGTTTTTTCAGAAAAATATATAAGATCATTGAAGATGTTGCCTGCATTTTTTGGCGTACAAGGGATGAAATATCCTTTTCCGTCTTCAGCATGTGTGTCAGTAAATGACGAGGTAGTGCATGGGATTCCTAACGCTTCGCGTGTGCTTAAATCAGGTGATATAGTTTCTGTAGATATGGGAGTGCTTTACGAAGGCTATTATGGCGATGCAGCAAGAACCTACGCGGTCGGCAGTATCTCCGACACCGCCGCAAGGCTCCTTAGAGTTACAGAACAATCTTTGCAGAAAGGGATTGAGCAAGCATTGCCGGGTAATAGACTTGGCGATATTTCTTGTGCAGTCCAGGAAACGGCGGAAAATGGCGGGTTTTCTATCGTAAGAGACTTTGTTGGACATGGGATAGGAAGATCTTTACATGAGGATCCTCAAATCCCCAATTACGGCAAAGCAGACACAGGTGTTAAACTTCTTCCGGGCATGGTGCTTGCAATAGAGCCTATGGTGAATGCCGGTAGCTATGAAGTTTATATGCTGAACGATGACTGGACGGTTGTTACAAGAGATGGCAGTTTAAGCGCTCACTTTGAGCATACCGTTGCAATAACAGAAGATGGCTACGAAATTTTAACAAAGGTATAGAATGAGCAAAGAAGAGAAAATTATTGTTGATGGAAAAATTTTGGAATCTCTGCCGAATGCAGTTTTTAGAGTGGAAATTATAGAGGGTGGTCATATTATTTTGGCGCATATTTGCGGTAAGATGAGAATGCATTATATAAAAATCCTTCCCGGTGATAAAGTGAAAGTCGAACTTTCGCCTTATGACTTAACAAGAGGCAGAATAACATACAGAGAGAAGTAAGAATTAGCGACGTAAAATAACGACGAATGTTATTTAGGTGTAAAACTTAAGGATGTAAAGTTGTTCTTTTGTGATATGTAATGTACAGGTTGTAGTAAAGCGTAGAAATAAAATGGAGTTTGAAATGAAAGTCAGAGCATCAGTAAAACCAATTTGTCAGAAGTGTAAAGTAGTAAAACGCAGAGGCGTAGTAAGGGTAGTGTGTTCGGATCCAAGGCACAAACAGAGACAGGGGTAGTGTTTCTGGTTGAGGTTTGTAAAATGGGTTTGGTGGTGTTTCTTTGCTTTCTCTGAAATGGTTTTTTTGAGAGGCTTTTTAGTGTCGAGATAGCAATAGGATAGAAAAAGAAGTAAAAAATCCGGAGGATAGATAATGGCTCGTGTAGCTGGAGTGGATTTACCAAAGAACAAGAGACTTGATATAGCGTTAAGATATGTTTACGGTATCGGATCCGCTATATCAGACGAAATTATCGCAGAGCTTGCTTTAGATCCTGCAAAAAGAGTTAAAGATTTAACAGAAGAAGAAGTCAATAAAATGAACAATATTATAACCAAAAATTTAAAAGTTGAGGGAGATCTCAGGAGAGAAATCCAAGCAAATATTAAAAGACTTATAGAAATAGGAAGTTACAGAGGTTCTCGTCACAGAAGAAATCTTCCCGTAAGGGGTCAGAGATCTAAAACCAATGGTCGTACGAGACGTGGAAAGAGGAAGACTGTGGGGGCGGGCAAGGCAGTTGCTGCAACTCCTGGCAAGAAAGGTTAAGCTGACGCTTAGTTTTTGAATTTTTACGTCACAAATCTTCGCTCATCTGTTTATTTTAAAGAAGGTAGTAATTGGTTTATGCAAAAATAAATAAAACGTAAATAAAATACGGAGGATGTATGGCAGAAGAAAAAAAGACCGGTGGATCTAAGAAGAAGAAATATACCGGCAGTGTGGCAAGGGCTTATGTATCGTCGACGTTTAACAATACGATTGTTAATATAACAGACGAAAGAGGAAACACATTGTCTTGGGCTTCAGCCGGCGGCTCGGGATTTAAAGGCGCAAAAAAGGGAACTCCTTTTGCGGCTCAGATGACGGCGGCGGCAGTGGGTAAGAAAGCTGTGGACATTGGCGTTAAGCAAATTGCAATTTTTGTAAACGGTCCCGGTCCAGGCAGAGAAACGGCAATCAGAGGTTTGCAAAGTTCCGGTCTTGGCATAACGGCTGTAAAAGATGTTACTCCTGTTCCTCACGATGGATGTCGTCCGCCTAAGCCCAGAAGAGTATAACAAAAACGATATTCGGCACAACGGCTGCTTGACTGGGATGTTTATTCGAGTAAATGCAAATAATCTTGGAGGTTTTCAATAGATGTCACGTTATTTAGGGTCAGCATGTAAGCTGTGTCGTCGCGAAAGAGAAAAACTTTTCCTGAAAGGGGAAAGATGTTCTTCAAATTGCACTCTTGAAAGAAAGAGAGGCAAAAATGGTCCCGGACAGCATGGAGCTGCAAAAAGCAAGATGTCCGACTATGCAAAACATTTGCGTGAAAAGCAGAAGGCAAGGAGAATATACGACTTAACCGAAGAGCAGTTTAGTCATTACTATGAGGTAGCTGAAAAAATGAAAGGTTCTACCGGTGATAATTTGCTTAAAATTCTTGAGATGAGGCTTGATAATGTAGTTTCACGTTTGGGTCTTGCTTCGTCTAAGAAAATGGCAAGACAGGTTGTTAACCACGGCAATGTTCTGGTTAACGAAAAAAAAATAGATGTTCCGCGTTATCAAGTAAAAGTCGGCGACATTATAACAGTATCTGAAAAATATAAAGCAGGCGTTGTTATAAAAAAACTTATTGAAAAAACAGTATCAACTGTTCCTACGTGGTTGAGTTTTGATAAAAACAAAGTTGTCGGGACAGTTGTAGGCGAGCCGCTCGCAGGAGAAGTTTCGCATCCTATAAACAGTCAACTTATTGTCGAGTACTATTCAAAATAAACTAACAGCCGTGATGGTCTGTTAAGTGAGGTTATAAAGAATGAAAGCGCCAGATTTAGAAAAATTACGCAAACTTGTTTTAGAAGAAAAAACTGCAACAAAATTTTATGGTCGTTTTACCGCAGAGCCGTTTGAGCGCGGTTACGGTCACACTGTAGGGAATTCTCTGAGAAGAATTCTTCTTTCAAGTCTTGAAGGCGCTGCCATTACTTCTGCAAAAATTACAGGAGCTTTGCATGAATTTGCAGTTTTAAAGGGCGTTAAAGAAGATGTAGCTCAAATCGTTTTAAATTTGAAAAAAATAAGAGTAAAGTTACACTCTGGTATGACGGAAAGACTTTATTTAAAAGTTAAAAAATCAGGGAGAGTAACTGCAAAAGATATAGGGTCAAACGTTAGTGTTTCGATAATGAATCCTGAACAGGAAATTGCAAATATAGATAACGGTGCAACTCTTGAAATGGAATTGGAAGTATCTGTAGGAAAGGGATATGTTCTTTCCGAAGAGCTTAAATCAAACAAGCATTCTGTAGGGACAATACTTCTAGACTCGTTGTTTTCTCCTGTAACAAAAGTTAATTATGAAGTTGAAAACACTCGTGTAGAGCAGGCTCTTAACTATGACAGGCTTGTTATGGAAATATGGACCGATGGTTCAATATTCCCTCGGTTCAATATTCCCTC
>JAIXNA010000214.1 GCA_020328135.1 Candidatus Endomicrobiellum dinenymphae | reverse complement strand
ATATTTAATGAGTGTTCTCGTGTAGTTAAAACAACGGGTCGGATTTGTTTTAGCCCAAGTGATTTGATTAATTAAGAAAATTTTTTTATTCTCTAACGCCTTGAGGGCGAATTTATAGGGAATTAAAGACAAGTTACCATTTATATATTTATCTCCTAAGTTAAAAACAATTGCGCCTGTTGTTTTAACTACACGAGAACACTCATTAAATATAAACAGTAAATTATTTATGTATTCATTTTCCGTCGCTTCATTTCCAATACCGCTGCCGCCATAGTCGCGCTGTTGATAATAAGGCGGTGAAGTGATAATTAAATCCATACTATTATCTGGGACTTTCTTTAAGAAAGATAATGAGTCGGAGCAATGAACTTTATTTAATAACTCATTGACATTTAAGCTGTCATCGCAATAAATTTTTGTTGCTAAATTTCCATATGCTTGCAAATTTTCCATTATTACACTCCTGCTAAGACAGCTTTTTTCTATTTCTTTTGTTTTCTGAATGCTCTTTTTTAGATAACCGCTTGCTTCTAACGACAGTTTATCTATATCTTTCTGAATTTTAGCTGAAACAATTGCGATTTCTATATTGTAAATGTCAGAGAGTTTTAATTGAATTCTAGGTTTTTTGTCGTTTGTCTTTTTTATACTATTCTTGCCTTGTATTATATTGTTTTCTTTATGTCTTAAATAGGCGGCAATATAATTAACTGATACATTCAAATCAGGATTTAATCTTATGCAGGTTAAAAAGCCTGACGGTATAGTTTTATATGTGTCTTCTTTTTGAAAGACAGCAATTTTAAAAATAGTTCCGCGAGAAGATATTAAAATATCATTATTCTGTAAAAGATATCGGTTTTTCTTGTAATCTTGTTTATTATAAAACAAACAGTTCTCAAAAGAAATATCATTATTTTGAATATCCGCTAATCGAATAACCCTATATCCGCCGTCTTTATAATCTCTTGAAAGATTATCGTTTGTAAATAAAGTCGCTCCTGAGAATATATCTGTGCAAATGTCCTTTAATTTCTGTATTTTCATAGTTGATATTATATCATAAGTTTTGCAAAAATACAATTTATTTGTATTTTAATACTATTTTCATATATTAAAAACAAGCCCGTTTGATTTTAAAGCATTAGAGTTTCAAAGGTACAACGAAACAGAGCGGTTAATCTTGTACTTTAGGTTACATCTTAGGATATTAAACAGAAAAGAGATATCAACAAAGACAGGCATACCTGAGTACAAAATAGAGAAATTTGTTAAAGCTATTA
>JAIXNA010000105.1 GCA_020328135.1 Candidatus Endomicrobiellum dinenymphae | reverse complement strand
TTGATTATACAAGCAATAATATAAAATTAAAAAATATAGAAATAAACCTTTTAGGCAAACATCAGGTTGCGAATGCGTCTGTTGCCGTTTGCGTTGCTGATCTTCTAAGCAAAAAAGAGTATGCTTTAGATGAAACCAGTATAAGGATGGGATTAAGAAATGCTGTTTGGCCGGGACGTTTCGATATTAGAAGAGTCGATTTTGGCGACGAAAGTTTTGAAATTGTTATAGATGGCGCMCACAATGTTCAAGGTTTTAATGCGTTTCTTAAAACCTTTAAACAGTTAGGCTTTTCAAAGAAGAAAAGAAMTTTTATTTTTGCTGTAATGAGAGAAAAAAAATATAAAGTTATAATAGAAAAAATATCCCCTTTTGCTAAAAAAATAATATTGCCAAAGGTACATAATGATAGAGCCGCGAGTCTCGATGTTTTAAGAACAGAGTTTTCAAAGTATATTATTAAAAATAAAATTTACCCTGTGGATTCAGTAAAAAGCGCGTTAAGTATGATAAATACCGGAGAAACAGCGATAGCAGTAGGTTCTCTTTATCTTGCGGGGGAAGTTTTAGCGATTATACAGTAAGCCATAATAGCATGCTGTATATTGGCGCATATCAACTGCAGTCGTTTGGTTATAGCAAAAACCAAGGAGGTTGGAAATTATCTAAGGATTTATATTTAGATGTTGATGGGCGCCGTGCGCATAAGGGTTGCTGTTGTTAATTCTAAAGGCGTTATAGATGAAGAGACTGTGATGGTACCACAACAATATAGCTGCAATGCATTTAACTGTTATGAAATCGGCAGTTGCGATGGGTCCCGCTCTAAACTTAAGAATTATTTTAAGACAAAAAGCATAGGCGTTGGAATAGCTGTCGATATTGACTTTAGCATAGGACTTCGTTCTGTATTCGCCAAATTTGCCTAAATGAAAAAATATTCAGCTTAAAAAAATGTTGGAGAAAATTAACAGACAAAGGGACTTATGTCGATAATGATACAAATACAGCATCCATAGGTGCATTTTGGTTAGATACGCACGAGAAGTCTTCTAATTTGATATGCGCTATTCTCGGCACCGGTGTTGGCGGCGGACTTATTTTTAATAAGGTTCTTCATATGGGCGCGAGCGAAATTGCGGCAATAGAAATTATATAGAAGCATTTGTTGGCACAAAATATTTGTCATAATATGCTTCTAAATATTCGAAAAAGCATAAGTCCTCCGTAATTGATGGGCTTACCGGTAGAAATTATTCCTTAATAACGTCTCGGTTATTATATAAAGTTGTTGAGAAAGGCGATAAAATTGCAAAAGATATATGGAATCTTTTCGGCGAGAAATTGGGAATTTTTCTTTCGATTCTTGTAAATTTTGCAAACTCAGATACTGTTACGCTTTGCGGCGGGTTAAGTCACGCTGAAAATATTTTATGAGACAGAGTTATCAAAGGAAATTGAGATAAGAGCATTTAAAACGACTGTAAAAGCTTGTAAGACTGTAATATCAAAATATACGTACAAATTTGGAGTTGTTGGAGGCGCTATGCTGTCTAAACAACAGTATCAATGAGAAAATCAATAGAAATTTTTATTATTTTTATGCTGTTTTTTATAACCTTAAATGTATTTGCTGGCGAAGTGGATATTGCCGCGGATAGTTTAGAGTATGTTGAAAATCGCGGAAGAATTAATGCGAAGGGTAATGTTGTCTTAAATTGGGAAGATAAAAAAGTATATGCCGATTATGTTGAGTTTGTTACCGATAAAAAAATTATGAATGCATACGGTGATGTCAAAGTTGAAGAAAACGGCAGTACAACGCGTGCAGACAGCGTTTCGTACAATTATGATGATGAAACAGGAGATATAAAAGAAACTTTTACGTATTCTTCCACGGTGTTCATGCGTGCAAAATCTATGGAAAGACAAGGCAATGATACATTTACAATAAAAAATATCAAACTTTCAGCATGCGATTGCGATGAGCCTCACACTTACTTCAAATCAAAACGCGGCAAACTTGTATTAAACAAAAGAGTTACTATCTATAACGCTGTTCTATATGCTGGCAAAATTCCGATATTTTATCTTCCTGTTGTTACGAAGTCGCTTGACGGCAAGGGCGGCATAAATTTAAAACTTAAAGTTGAACCGGGCTACAATAAGGCTGGAGGACCATTTTTAAAAAATGCTGTTTTGTTTTCTTTTTTTGGCGAGATTATTAACGGCAAAATCAAGTATGATTACTTGTGCAAACGAGGTCATGGATACGGTTTAGAAGCTAGTTTGTCAACAAATAAACTCAAAGTAGATTTTCATGGATATAAGATTAATGACTTGATAGACAAAAAAGATAAATGGGAAGCAAAACCAAGTTGTTTCTGGAGAGCTAATAATTTGTGGACTATAAGGGGAGGCTTAGAACTTCAGGATGGCGAAGGTTTGCATGACTATGATCTCGCGGGGTGTGGAAACATGGTTGCGAATACTCGCCGCGGACGTATGCGGTCTCATGCATCTGCAACAAGACAGGGGCGCAGAGCATGTTTAGCGACATATTTCGAACATAACGAGGAGTGGGACAAAGAAATTGAAAAATATGAAGTAACATCCAAAAAAATTCCGGGTATTGAATTGAGTTTTTGGCCGAGAAAAACTTTTATGAACATATATCATTATCCGCATTTTAAATACGAGCATCATTACGCGGAGCATGACCCTAAAACAAAAAATGCGGAGCATGCCTCAAAAACAAAAAATCATTTTTTCAGGAACACAATCTTGCTCGAACATACTTTAGTTAAAAATTATAGGTTATGCAAAAACCTTACGCTAAAACCAACTTTTAGAGTAACTGAAAATTTTTACGATATAGATAAAAAGGGTAATCGCAAAAATGACTTTGCTGATCTTTTTACGCAATACCACGGCAGGTTAGATTTAAGATTTAGAGCTGCTAGTTGGATGGATTGGAATGCCGGTTATGTGTGTCGGATAAGAACTGAGCCCAATCATTTATTGGATATTGATAAGCATGCAGAAGATTATGGCGTAGAATATAACGGCGTTCCTCTAGGAAATACTATGTACCTTGGAGAAAAAATCACAGTCGAAAACCAAATCGCATACAATATGTTGCGTAACAGACAACCATCAAAACAGTACCCGCAGTGGTTGCCTCTTATCACGGAATTGACATGGACGCCTAAGCATTTCGTCACAGTAATAGCAAGAGAAACGCAACTTATAAAACCGTGTAAATTTGGTTCTTTTCTTTTGGATTTAACAGTTGGAGAGCCAAAAAAGGCATATGTCAACTTCACATCTATTTATCAAAATTATGGTGATAATGTGATAAAAAATGTTTTTGGTTTTGGCGTTTGGCTTACTCCAAAGTGGAGGTTGGATTATAACATAAGAACTACATTGCCAGTAAATTTTTCTGATATGCGCATGAATGATCAGGAGATTAGACTTTACAGAGATGGGCATTGTTGGCATCTTGGTATAGGATGGAAAATTATAAAATCCGCAAAACCAGATAGCAACATTTTCTTTAAATTTGAGTTGAAAACAAACATGCCGTTTAGCGGCAAAGCTCAAGATAATTTTGGTTACGATGATCCGGATGCAATATTCTATCCCTGGGAAGATAAAGATCCTGTAGGAACTCTATAGTCAAACCGTTTTAAGTTGCGCCAACGGTGTCTTTGCGAGGAATGAAATGATGAAGCGCAACCCTAGCTTGCCACGACTTGCAAACGTCGCAAGTTTCGCAGTTGTTCCTTGAAAAACAAGTATAATTAAGCGTATAAGAGCGTTGGAAGATGACGGAGGCGACATTAAAACTTAACAGAGCAACTCAAAGCGGTTTGACTATGATGGAGAGGTGTCCGAGCTGGTTGAAGGAGTTAGTCTCGAAAACTATTATACGGGAAACCGTATCGGGGGTTCGAATCCCCCCCTCTCCGTCTATTGCTTTTTAACAGCGTTGATAAATCGTAAAAATAAAATGTCTTTCTGTAAATGTTCTATAAACGGATTAAAATGTCGCATTGTTGAATCAAGTTCGAATCCCCCCCTCTCCGTCTATTGCTTTTTAACAGCGTTGATAAATCGTAAAAATAAAATGTCTTTCTGTAAATGTTCTATAAACGGATTAAAATGTCGCATTGTTGAATCAA